>JBATLS010000333.1:0-8124 GCA_049289435.1 Saprospiraceae bacterium
GGTGGTATGGAAAGTGCCAATCATTATGGACAAGTGTTGAGACTAGAAAATGTACTGCAGGAGAAACGAAAATATGATGATTTTGATATAATTTTTTCCCACAACCCTTCAGGACAACACAAAGAAATTCATTGGGGAGAACAATTTCCTATAGCCCTTAAGTGGCTTTATTTCAATAAGTATTAAATAAACTAAACTATGCCACTAACTTTCAAAAACGATGAATCAAATGCTGCTGACATATTAGTGATTGGATTGACCAAAGATTCAACCTTTGATCCCATCATCCAAAAATACACTGCGTTGCCTTATACACCTCAACTAAATTTGGCAGCTAAGGATACAAATATCCTGATGCATCCACAAAAGAATCAGAAGATTGTCATCTTAGGCTTGGGTGAATCAAAGGATGAACACAAAATAGATCAGTACTATAGAAGTGCCATCTTCAATCAAAGGGATAAAACTGTGCGAAAAATTGATGTAGTTTGCGATCACCTAACCGATCAGCAACTCATCAATGCGGTCATCGGCATCAGAAAATCAATAATAAACCATGGAGCTTTCAAAACCAATGGAAGTAAATATCAAGAGCCTGAAATATCGATTATAGTCAATACTGCAAGAAACGCTATTGTACAGCAAGGGCTTCATATAGCTGAAGCTCAAATCGGTGTGATGTTTTTGGTGGATCATCCATCCAATATCAAGACGCCAATATTTATAGGTGATTACGCTAAAGCGTCCGGTGAAAAATATGGATATAGCGTACAAGTTTTAGATAAGGCAGAATTGACTGCATTGAAGATGGATGCGCTGCTTGCAGTAGGGCAGGGTAGCTCCAATCCTCCCGTATGCATCGTCATGGAGTATAAGCCCAAAGGTAAAAATACCAAAACTCCTACATTAGGACTTGTCGGAAAAGGTGTAAGCTTCGATACAGGCGGGATTTCGATCAAACCAGCTACCAATATGGGCTACATGAAGTGCGATATGGGTGGAGGTGCAGCCGTCATCGGAGCCATCGAACTCGCTGCCAGACTTGCATTGGATATCCATATTGTGGGCATAGTACCCGCAGCCGAAAATAGTGTCGATGCATTAAGTATTCGCCCTGGCGATGTGATTGGTTCTTATAGTGGCAAAAGTATTGAGGTCATCGATACGGATGCAGAAGGCAGATTGATTCTGGCTGATGCCGTAGCATATATCAACAAGCACTTCCAACCGGCATATTTGATAGATCTGGCTACGCTGACTGGTAGTTGTGTGGCTACTTTGGGGTATCATGCTGCTGGGATGTTTACCCATAATGACGATATGGCACAGGACTTATCTAAGATTGGACATGACATCAATGAGCGTGTATGGAGACTTCCGTTGTGGGAAGATTATGCAGCAGAAATGAATTCAGATATTGCCGATATTAAAAATCTAAGTGGAAAGCCAGTCGCAGGAGCCATTAGTGCAGCAAAATTTGTAGAATTTTTTACGGGTGAACATCCTAAATGGGTGCATCTTGATATTGCAGGTGTCGCATTTGGGGATAGTGAATTTGCGAAAATGAGAACCGCAACAGGCTATGGCGTAAGACTCCTGGTCAAATATATGGAATTACTCATCAACAAGAAGTGATCCATCATCATCTGGCAATTCTTGATTCATCATTGACCAAAGAGCGTCTTTGAGTTCTATCAGCCCTTTTTCGGCCACGGCAGAAATAAAATAATAAGGTATATCTACCTTAATTTCAGGTCTTATCAAGGTGATCCATTCGTCATCTACGATATCGCATTTGGAGATGGCCAACATCCTCGGTTTATCGATTAAGTCTGGATTGTAAAGTTTTAATTCGTTCAGCAAGATATAGTACTCTCTACTTATATCGTTAGAATCGATTGGAACCATAAATAGTAATACCGAGTTACGCTCAATATGTCTTAGAAATCTGAGTCCAAGCCCCTTCCCTTCGTGGGCATTTTCTATGATCCCCGGGATGTCTGCCATGACAAATGACCGATGATTGCGATAATTGACTATGCCAAGATTGGGTACTAAAGTGGTAAAAGGGTAACTTGCTATCTCGGGTTTTGCTGCTGATATTGAAGCCAATAGACTCGATTTTCCTGCATTGGGAAATCCTACCAATCCGACATCAGCGAGCACTTTGAGTTCCAGTATTTTCCAGATTTCAGTACCTGACTCTCCGGGTTGTGCATATTCAGGGGTCTGCTTGGTGGCTGATTTGTATTGTGCATTTCCCTGACCACCTCTGCCTCCTTTGGCCAATATACGAGTCTCATTGTGCGCCGTGATTTCGAAATCTATCTCCCCTGTCTCAAAGTCACGAGCTACAGTACCCAATGGCACTTCCAATATGACATCGTTTCCTGATGCGCCGGTGCTGTTATTTCCTGACCCATTTACACCGGGAGTGGCGATGACGTGCTTTTTGTATTTGAGCGCTAAAAGTGTCCAAACATTGGAGTTTCCTTTCAATATGATGTGCCCTCCTCTGCCTCCATCACCCCCATCCGGGCCGCCCATACTGTTCATTTTGTCCCTAAAAAAATGGGATGAACCAGCTCCGCCAGCACCAGAACGGCAACATATTTTTACATAATCTACAAAATTTTGCTCAGCCAAATTTTAGCACTTAATAGCAATGAAAAGAAAAGGGAAATATCCACTCAAAGGATGTCAATAACTTGGAGTATTTACCAGACAGTATGATAGATCTATGACTTCTACCAACCTATTAAATATTTCTTCGATTGTTCCCGATCCAGAAATTCTTTTGGATTTACCCATATGATCATAGTGAGTATAGACAGGGGATGTTTCAGTATTATATACCTCTATCCTGTTGCGGATGATAGATTCATCATTGTCGTCAGATCTTCCTGAAGTCTTACCCCTGTGCAGGATTCGCTCCACGATCTCATCATCAGAAAGTTCTATGGATATCAATGTGGTCACAGCAGTATTTTGTGCCTGTAGAAACTGATCAAAGGCTTCTGCTTGTGCAATGGTACGAGGGAAACCATCAAAAATAATGCCTTTAGCTTCGGGGTTGGCGTTGACCTTATTGATAAGCATACCAATGGTCACTTCATCTGGCACCAATTGACCTTTTGACATGTATTCTTTGGCTTTTAACCCTAGTGGCGTATCATGACTCATCTCATACCTAAAAAGATCACCTGTGCTGATATGCAAGAATCCGTATTTTTCTGTTAGTTTAGCTGCTTGTGTTCCTTTGCCTGATCCTGGAGGACCAAATAATATAATATTAATCATCTCTTTTTTAGCGTGTTGAGTGGTAAAGGTACTTAATAACCACCGACAAAACTTCATCATATGCTAAATAGTTGATGATATTAACCTTTTATTTAGAAATAATATCGACCCCAAATAAGTATCTGGACAACCAATAGTCTGATTGGGATATCAAATCTATCTTCACTCCCACAGATGTCGTCGCATGCACTACCTCCAAATGATCCTTGCTGCTATCAGAAACTATGGCGACATGTGATATCTGGTCATCATGCCCAAAAAATACCAGATCACCAGGACGCAAATCTTCTCGTGATTTTTGCTTGCCCAATAGTGCTTGCTGATCCGAAGACCCTTTGATAGGAAACCCATTTTGGTTGAATACAAATCCTGTAAATCCACTGCAATCAAATCCTGAATCTGGTGATTTTCCACCTGATCGATAGGCTATTCCTTGAAATTTGAGGGCAGTATTGACGATGTCTGATCTTACACCTTCTGGGATAGCTTTGGCTTCACGATCATATTTTTTCGACTCTTTTTTTCTTTCATTAGCTGAATATCTTCTTTCACTGGTGGTTTTACGATCACTTTTCTCACGCTTGTCTGCTGTCGAATACCTGCCTGTGATGCGGGAGCTGTTGGACGGGCTACATGAAGTGATGAGCATACCCAACGAAAAAAGTACTAAATAGAGCTTGAAGACTGATTTTGAAATAAGCATAAGATGTGTTTTTATGATATAATAATATTGATAATTAATTAATTAAATATTATGTTATTATTTAATATCAAAAACTGTGCCTATTGTGTCAAAAGATGAAATTTTAAACATACTATAGGTTAATCAATTCAAAAAATCCAGATATAGCATTTGCTAAGATGAGTATTTTCATAGTACGGATGGTCGAAGTCCCTTCCCGGATTGCGATCGGTTGACAAAACAGCACTTTTATAATTGCGCTCACTCTGAATTGATGATGATGAATTTCAAACCTGTCAGGCGTTAGACTGATTCATAAAATATGGGATCGCTTCCGATAGCTATCGGGAAGAAACTGCGACCATCGGAGAGACTGAAACTGCGACTATCAGGGGATTTCTGATTTTAGATACAAAAGCAACACAAATTTTTATTAGCTTAAAAATATATGATTGTTATTTAATGCAAAATAACTATATTTGTCTATAATATCAATCATTTTGGCATGAACGCAAAAAAACAAACAATTTTTCCAAAGTATAATTTAGTACTAGAAAAAATGGGAGAAAACATAAAATTAGCCCGCAAAAGACGCAAGTTGACTACTATACAAGTAGCTGAACGAGCTGATATTTCTCGTTCTACGTTGTATTTGATAGAATCTGGAAATTCAGGTGTTGCTATGGGAGCTTACTTCAATGTTTTGAGAGTGCTGGGACTCCAAGATGATTTCTTAAAGTTAGCTGCCGACGATGAATTGGGTCGAAGACTGCAAGACCTCGAGCTATTAAAGTAACAGAATATGGCTCTTAATAAAACAGATATATATGTTTATGCTTACTGGCAAGGTATGGATGAACCAATGCTATTTGGCATATTATCTGCTCAACAAGCAAAAGGTAAAAATGCATTTATTTTTCAATAGATTTTATTGATTGCATCTTTATGCGTGTGCTCGGTCTGCTTCGGGCCTGCCCGTACAGGCGGGCCTGCCCAATGTGCCTACAGTTAGGATCAGAAAAAAAACCCTTTTGAATTTCCATACAAAAGGGTTTTACTTATTTATCCTATTAAAAATTTAGCATTCTAATGGTTGGACAGCTCTAATGCTGTTGATATTATTTGTCCAAAAGTGCTTTTCTGGAAAGTCTCAATTTACCTGTCTTAGGATCAGTGCCTATGATTTTTACTTTCACAGTATCACCCACTTTAAAGACAGTGCTTACATCGTCTATTCTTTTGTGATCGATCTCAGACACGTGCAGCAATCCACTTTGTCCAAAGAATTTGACAAAGGCACCATATGGCATCAATGACTCTACTTCAGCGTCATATACATCTCCTATAGATGGCGTAAATGCGATGCGTGCAATGGCTTCCTTTGCCATATTTATGCCTTGAGCATTGCTACTTGCGATGGTCACGACTCCCTTGTCACCTATCTCTTCGATATTGATGATGGTGCCAGTCTTCGCTTGAAGCTCCTGAATGATCTTTCCACCAGGTCCTATCACAGCTCCGATATACGATTTGTCTATGATGATTTCTACCATTCGAGGTGCATGTGGCTTGAAGTCTTCTCTTGGCTGAGCCAATACTTTATTCATTTCGCCAAGGATATGTAATCGTCCTTCGCGAGCTTGAGATAGTGCCTTCTCCAATGTCTCATATGGCAATCCATCTACCTTGATATCCATCTGGCATCCAGTGATACCTTTGGCAGTACCTGTCACTTTGAAGTCCATGTCTCCTATGGCATCTTCGTCACCCAGGATATCTGAAAGGATGGCTGATCTCCCCCCTTCGGCAATCATACCCATAGCGATACCTGACACGGCAGCCTTGATCTGGATACCTCCGTCCATCAGTGCCAATGATCCGGCACATACTGTAGCCATCGATGAACTACCATTGGATTCCAAGATATCAGACACCAATCTGATGGTATAAGGCAGACCTTCTGGCATGACTTTTTTCAATGATCTACCCGCAAGGTTGGCATGACCTACTTCTCTACGTCCGGGTCCGCGATTGGGTTTTACCTCACCTACTGACAATCCCGGGAAGTTGTAATGCAAGATAAATTTTTCGTAATAATGGAGTAGTGCATTGTCGATCATCATCTGATCCAACTTGGTACCCAATGTCAACGAAGTCAGAGACTGTGTCTCTCCACGGTTGAATATGGCACTTCCATGAGCGGCAGGCAGATAATCTACCTCGCTCCATATAGGTCTTACTTCATCGAGCTTTCGGCCATCTAGTCTGATATTGGTATCGAGTACCATCTGTCTGATGACGTTTTTCTTGAGCTTCTCGAAGTATTCTGAGATTTGACCAGCGTTTTCGCTGACATATTCTTCTCCCAAATCTTCGGTGATGGTTTCTTTGACATACTTGAAGGTATCTTTATATCCATTTTTTCGAGCCGTCTTATCCAAGCCCATGCTAGATACTTCATATATTTTATCTTTGGCAAGCTGAGTCACCTTGGCTTTCAATTCTTCATTGACTTCAGGTACGATGACTTCTCTTTTGATCAGTGCTTTGTCACCTACCATCTGAGCGAGTTCCAGTTGAGCATTGCACTGTACTTTGATGGCTTCGTGCGCAATTTTGATGGCTTCGATCAGTTCAGATTCCTGACATTCGTTGGCTTCTCCTTCTACCATCATCACGTCTTTGAGTGTTGCGGCTACGATGAGGTCAATATCAGCTTTTGCTAATTGTTCGCGATCCGGATTGATGACAAATTTACCATCTATCTTTGCTACTCTCACTTCGGATATAGGGCCGTCAAATGGGATGTCTGACACCGACAATGCTGCCGATGCTGCCAGTGCTGCATAGGCATCGGGCATTGTTTTGTCATCTCCCGAAATCAGGCTGAGCATGATCTGAGTCTCATTGAGGAAGGTGTCTGGAAATAAAGGTCTGACCGCTCGATCCACCAATCTGGATATCAATATTTCATAGTCTGATAGTCGTGTCTCCCTCCTGAAGAAATTGCCTGGAATACGTCCTGCGGCAGCAAATTTTTCCTGATAATCTACCGATAGCGGAAAAAATGATTGGTCTGGTTTTGCTTCTGCGCTTGCTACCACTGTAGCAAGTAGCATGGTATTGTCGATTTTGACTACCACGGAACCGTGCGCTTGAGTGGCTAATTTGCCTGTCTCTATGATGACTTCTTTTCCGTCAGGAAGTCTAAACGATGTAGAAGTAGGAATGATGTTTCCCATAAATTTTTATTGAATATTTTATATAATGAATAATTGTCTTGGATAGAATTTTAAAAACGAACACCAGTCAAAATGCAATATACATTTGTACTATCATCACATTTTATAGTCATTTAGCAATATGGGAGGCAGGTATATTACTAATGAACCTATCATAAAACACGCAAATATAGATTTTTATTTTAATCTATTTGTAATAAAAATTGATTAAAAAAAAAGAGCAGAATTTCTCCTGCTCTTTTTTTACATTATTTTCTGATACCTAACTTCTCTATCAGGGATCTATACCCCTGAATGTCTTGATGCATCAAGTATTTGAGCAACCTTTTTCTCTTACCTACTAGTGTGAGCATACTTCTTTTGCAGGAATTGTCTTTCTTGTTGTCTTTCAAATGGTCTGAAAGTGACTTGATCCTGTAAGTAAATAGTGCAATTTGTCCTTCGATAGAGCCGGTATTGGTCGCCGAACCACCATACTCTGCGAAGATTTCGTTCTTTTTTTCTTCTGATAAATAAACAGACATATTCTTTTTTTTTATGATTACCAATGATACAAATACCGAAGATCTGTAAATAGCGGCGCAAAGATACTATATTCCTCTTATATGGAGTGTAACTTTTTGGAATAATTATTTGGTTGAACCTTCAGAAAGTTATTTATCCACTTGACTTATGATCATCACTAAGATAATATATTTGCTATTTGACCATAATGATATAAATTTGCATCAGAATATATAGTCAAAAGAAATTAAATTGCGAAAAATATTAATTTTAATACGTTCTATATCAAACGATTAAAATCTAAAATTTTTGCAATTTAATTTACTTTAAGTATATATCAAACATGAAATGAGCATGAACTCATCCTAGAGGTAAACAAACTGGAGTGAATAATTT
>JBATLS010000334.1:0-1789 GCA_049289435.1 Saprospiraceae bacterium
TGGTTATATGTTCATGGAATATTTGTTATAAGCGAGCATGTAGCTTTTAGTAGATAGTCTTTAGTCTTTAGTCTTTAGTCTTTAGTCTTTAGTTCGTTCAATTTTCAATTTTAATCATTCACATGAAATACATTAAAATACTGGCCGCAGTCCTTTTGGTTGCCATCATTGCCCTCTTAATAGCAAAATATACTTTCAATATCAATCCACCACTTAGAATCTTCGAGTCCAGCTATAAGGGAAACTTGCCTCTTGATAGTCTCGAATTGCCAGAAGGATTTGCAATATCCGTATATGCTGATAGTGTGGTCAATGCCAGATCTATGTGTTACTCTCCAGATGGCACCCTATTTGTCGGTACCCGAGCAGAAGGCAATGTGTATGCACTCAAAGATACGGATGGTGACATGCGGGTAGATAAAAAATATACGCTGCTCACAGGAGGTAATATGCCCAATGGAGTAGCCTACAAAGATGGGCACCTCTACATAGCCGAAGTCAACCGCATACTGAAAATAGAAAACATAGAGTCCAAACTCGACCATCCTGGTACTCCAATAGTCATCTATGATAAATATCCTACAGAAAAACACCATGGATGGAAATATATTGCTTTTGGCCCTGACAGTAAGCTTTATGTACCTGTAGGTGCTCCATGCAATATTTGCCTGTCCGAAGATTCAATATATGCAAGTATCACAAGGATAAATACGGATGGTTCCGGACTGGAGATTGTACAATCCGGGGTAAGAAATAGTGTAGGGTTTGACTGGCACCCGATCACAAAACAACTTTATTTTACGGACAATGGCAGAGATCTCATGGGAGATGAAGTTCCAGAGTGTGAACTCAATTATGCACCCAAGGACAAGATGCACTTCGGTTATCCGTATTGTCATCAAGGTGATGTGCCTGATCCCGAATTTGGTAAAAACCAAAACTGTGATCAATATACTAAACCAGCTGCCAAACTTGGTCCGCACACTGCACCATTGGGAATGACATTTTATACTGGAGATCAGTTTCCTGCCGAATACAAAAATCAAATATTCATAGCGAGGCATGGATCCTGGAATAGAAGTAAAAAAAGTGGGTATGACATCGTCCTTGCTCTGCTCAACGCAGATGGAACTATAAAGTCAACCAAGGTATTTATCCAAGGGTGGCTCAATCCTGCCAATGATGATGTATGGGGTCGGCCTGTAGATATGGAAATCCTGCCTGATGGATCATTATTGATCTCTGATGATTATGCCGATGCCATCTATCGGGTATATTATAAAGGGTAAAAGTCATTTTTTTTACCTAAATAGATTATACCTTCATTATGCTTTTTTATATACTCAAATAATATAGGGTCACTAGGATGGTAAATCCATAAGACACTCAAACTTCAATATAATAAAAATTAAGCTAAAAATTTGGCACGCATTTTGCATTAGTACATCATTATATGATTAGATGGTATATAAAAGATTGCCCCCAGCAATTTTTATTCCTCTATCCAACATCCGTCAACAAATTTTAATATTAATATTTAATACTATTTATTATCAAAACTATATACTTGTATATGTTTTGTAATATAAATATATATCAAATATTATCGAAATAAAAATACCAAAAATACCCCCATCAAAATTCACTTTCGCAGTGCTCTTAGCTATACCTTTGCATCATTCCCACTCATAAGAGTAAATCTTATTTAAATCTGACCTAGTTGCCCGAAAGACGCGGGCAAACACTCATTTTTTATTAACCAAAAACTTTTACCCATGGTAAAGCAAGA
>JBATLS010000335.1:0-2115 GCA_049289435.1 Saprospiraceae bacterium
CCTGCCTCCCAATGCCGCTTTTGTGAGTAATGTCTCTTCAGGCCAAGGGCCACTCGTTGTTCAGTTGGACGCTTCATCATCTTCTGATCCTGAAAATCAGGCATTAACATATACTTGGAATTTTGGAGATGGCTCTCCTATTATTACAAGTACTGCCATGATTTCGCACACCTTTACTGCTACAGGACAGATACCAGTCTCACTTACTGTGGCTGACAATCTGAATTTACAACATACCAATTACCTGACGATCACCGTACTCGATGAGAATAATACATATCCATGCCAGACTTCAATCACCTCACTGCAAGCCATCTCATGTGGTCAGAATAATGGAAGCCTGAGAGTCAATGCGGGTTCAAATAGTTTTAGCTTATACAGCTCAACCAACATTCCACAATCTGTCAACAACGGAAACGAGTATCACCAACTGTCACCAGACGTTTACCATCTATATGTCGCAGGTGCAGTTTGCCGGGATACTTTTAATGTCGTCATGGCAACGGATAGCTCTACCTGTGCTGGGTGGACTGCCAAAGAGTGCGCAATGGATATCGGCACCAATCTAACAGGTTTTAGCGACTGGTCAGTAGAGAGACCCATGAAAAATCTTTTCAAACACATAAGAGAAGAAATCATCGGGTATGCAGCAGGTTGCTTTTGCTGGAATTCAAACGTCACCGACCAACTCACCTTTGATCAGAATGGTTATCCCACACATGCACCACAAAATACCACTGTGGGGAGCACCTACATCCGATACATCATATCTTCGGATGGGGGCAATATGCGACGGGACAGCCAATACGTATTACTATTTGACGGGACTGGGACGATTGTCCTTTCTGGCAATCTGACGATCAATTCTACATCTTCCAATAGAATAGCATTCCGAATCAATGCGCCTGAAAATTTTTCTTTAAGTATCATTTCTTCAGATATAAATGACCATGTAAGGAATATCAGGATAGTCAGGCCACAAGATGAAAATGCTAATCTAGCTGTCGATCCATTTTATACTGTTTTTAAAGATAAAATTTCTCCATTTCAAGTACTGCGTTTTATGGACTGGGGCAATACTAACGGCAACACCAATGTATCTTGGGCCAACAGACCTTCTATTTCTAGATTTACTTATGCCGGTGATGGCGGCGTACCCTATGAGGCCATGATACAACTTACCAATGAATTGAAAAAAGATATTTGGATTTGTGTACCTCACATGGCTGATGACCATTACATCACAGAGATGGCAACCCTTTTCAAAAATAACTTGAACAGCGACGTCAATATATATTTGGAATATAGTAATGAAGTTTGGAATTGGATTTTTCCGCAAGCACATTTCAACAATAACAATAAGCCAGCCAACCTATCCTATGGCAGGGCCATGGCAGCAAGAGCAGGCAATGTATTCAGGATATGGCATCAAGTCTTTGGCGATGAGCGATGCAGAGTCAAAAGAGTGCTGGGCATACAAGTGGGATTTAATGGTCTCAACGAGCAGATATTATCACAACTGAAACAGGATGAGTGGGATTATGGATCACCTACACACTATTTTGGTTTAGATCACGGTAGCAGTGGGAATCCTGTACTTGGCGCAAGTTCTACAGTTTCGGACGTGATGACCAATTCTCTGAATGGGTGGAATCTGTTCAAACCAACCGTAAAACGGGATTATGATTTGATCAAACTTTTCGGAAAAAGAATCATCACTTATGAAGGTGGACAGCATTTTGTGGGCAATTCGTTTGGCATACCCTATTCTTATCAACAAGCGATGTGGGATGCACAAAACTCCACGCAGATGTATGACATGTACGATATGATGCATGACACCATCAGAAGTTGGGGATGTGAGCTGGCTACCAATTTCAGTTTGGCTTCGGTACAGGAAAGTGTCTATGGCTCTTGGGGCGTTTTGCCCGATATCGACCTATCAGGACCATATAATACGACAGCCCGAAAATATCAGGCAGTACTTGACAATGCCCCAGACGCTGATTGCAGAAATCTAATTAGCTGGACTGGAATTCAAAACGCTCTATGGAGCAACCCGTGCAACTGGGATAAAACCAAAATACCCAATGTCCGCAGTGATGTCCACATACC
>JBATLS010000336.1:0-12173 GCA_049289435.1 Saprospiraceae bacterium
TGATGTGAAGATGATATACAATTACATTTGACAAAGATAATTACATTATCGAAAGATGGAAATAAAACATGTTTTTTCTGCTCCATCGCAATTATTAGATGATGAGTGGTATATAACTTTTAGGCAACTCAAGAGGTATAAAACTACAAAGAGACACTTTAACCTAAAAATCTATCATCTCATTTATTTCGATACTAGATAGTCATCTATATTTGTCACCCTATTTGTCATACCTACATTTGGTTTGATTAATGAAATAGTACTTAATTTTGCACAATTATTATAAACATTATTAAAAAAATAAAATATGTCAAAAATTTTTAAGTTTACTATTACGGTCATCGTAGTCACATTATTGACTGCGCAGATAGGGCTGACTCAAAGCAAGCCATGGACAAAGATAATCTACATCATAGGATCAGATTTAGAGTCTAAGAGTTTTGCAGGCACAAATGATATAATAGAAATGACAGACGCAGGAAGTACAGATCAAGTCAATGTGGTATTGCTTACAGGAGGTGCAGATAGAGATAATTGGCGTACTCCAAAAGCTTATTTGATTGACAATGGTGCTCAACTAAGTCTGAATTACACACCTGTAAATAATGAAATGTCATCTCCCGAAAATGTCACTGCTTTTATAAATTGGGCATTGGAAAAATATCCTGGAGATAAGGTTTCGTTGGTCTTTTGGAATCATGGTAGCGATATCAGAGGATATGGAAATGATGAAATTTCAAAAAAGAATCTCTCTTTACCCAAAATCCGGCAAGCACTAGCTGCTACCAACTATATCAAAGCGAATAAAAAGTTTGAATTATTGGGTTTTGATGCATGTCTTATGGCAAATATAGAGACCCAGTCCACACTCAAAGAATTTGCCAATTGGTTTGTTGGATCTGAGGAGCAGGAGCCTGGACATGGATGGAATTATACACCTATTCTTAAGGCTATGAATAATTCAGGAGCTGACTTGACAGGTGATGAACTTGGTAAAATAATAGTGGATGGCTTTCTGGCTCAAGCAGTTCAACAAGAAACCAATGCTGTGACTCTAAGTGTCGTGAATTTGGCAAAGTTGCCATTGTTGGAAACGAGCTTAAATAATTTATTTAGTGCGGCTATTGCTAATAACGAAATACAAAAATTACAAAAAGCGAGAAGTAAAGCCGAAGAATACTCAAAATCCTTGACAGAACCTGAATACTCTGAAGACATGGTGGATATCGGGGACATGATGAAGGAACTTAAAGGAGTAGCACCTACTTTGATTACGTTGGCAAATGATGTCCTTGCTAAGCTAGATGAAGTAGTCATTTACAACAGACACGACAATGCCAGACCCAAAGCCTCAGGGATAGCTATGTATGTTCCTCATCAAGCTTTGGTCAAAAAGGACGTTCTTGATGATGTAATAAACAATCACTACAATCCCATTGATTTTAATCCTGGCTTAAAAAACTTTATCAAGTCACAATATATACCAAGAGCATTGGCTGATGTATCGCCTCCTTCAGGTCAAACTGATCCTGATTTTGGTTTTGGAAATAAGAATCATGCATCTACAGGTGTTCGCAATTCATCATTGGTTAGTGCTGTGAAGGTAACGCACGATGATGATTTGGAGCAAGTACAAGTCATGCTTATCAAAGAATTGGAAGGTACTGCAAGAGAGTATCTGATGTTAGGCAGTACATATCCCGATACCGTAGCATTTCATAATGATGGTTCAGCTACTTACGCTTACCGATGGGATGACCAATGGTTATCACTAAATGGTCATCCTGCCTATATATCTGACATATTTTCTTTTGATGTAGTGGACTCTCTAGGTAAAGAGAAAGCCTTAACCAGAATATTGATTCCTGCAGTAAAAAATTTAGAAACAACCAGCGAGGAGTTTTTAATCTTAAGCTATACGTTTGATGAAGATTTTAAATATACTTTGGAAAGCATCATACCTGAACCGGTCAGTGATGGATCGGGAGGTATGATTGTACCCAAAAGGAGAGTAAGTCTCAAAGCTGGTGATAAAATTCAACTGCTATATGAAGCATTTAATGAAGATACAGACGAAGAATTTTTTGTAGTGAATGATGATGACATTATCACTATTACAAACGGCAATTCGGACTTAAAATTGGGGTACTCGGATCTTTCGTCCGGGAGGTATCAGATAGGTTTTCTACTCGAAGATCACTCCCAAAATGACACCCTGATATTTGATGATAAAGTATTTGTAATTCAGGCTTCTGGATTGGATAAAATCATCAATGACAATAATTTCAAGATCTACCCCAACCCAGCTTCGGACATAATTTCTGTATCGTTCAATGAATTTGACGGGTCATCTTTCCAGTTAAATATTTACGATCTGAATGGCCAAAAAGTGCTGACCAAAGTACTTGTTGATCAAGTTTCCAATGTGCCAGTAGCATTAAACAGTGGAATGTATCTGATAGAAATAGTATCAAAGGATAGAAGAATCATAGATAAACTCATCATTAGTAAATAAAATATCATAGATAAATGGTCTTTATGAATTAACAACTCAAACGACTGATTATCATAAATCAAGTAGGCGCAACTGCGATGGTAAAAATGAGAATACTGGCTAAGACAGTTTCTTTAAAAAGATCATCGCAGTTGCAAACTACAGACTGGCTCCATATCACAAAATGTATTATAGGGTTTTAGGTAGAATGCCTGAATTCTGGTTATAATCCGATTGTTTTTATAAATAGTCTCAAAAGATTCACTCCATACACCCAAGAATTATATTAGCTTTGTCACTCATGAAACTAAAATAATGCGCATAGGGGTCAATGCAAGATTGATAGTGGGTCAACCTATGGAAGGCATCCCACGATATATTTTTGAGACGACCATTCATATGGCTCGTGCGCATAGCGATGACGAATTTATATTGTTTTTTGACCGCAAGGTAAACTTGGGTGTGGAGTTACCATACAATGTCAAAACTGTGGTTGTCCCTTGGCATGCCCGACATCCAGTGATTTGGCATATTTGGTTGGAGTATATGTTGCCATTTTATTTCAAGTGGTACCAAATCGATGTATTTTATTCAGGTGATGGCTATATGAGCCAGAAATCTGAGATTCCTACTCTTTTGGTGATCCATGATCTTGCTTATGTACATTACCCCGAACATATCAAAAAATCATCTTTGCAGCATTATCAAAAATATTTGCCCAAATATGTAGATGCTGCCAATAGGATCATAAGCGTGTCGCATTTTGTCAAAAATGACTTGATCCAACACTTTGGTATAGATCCGGCAAAGATAAAAGTGGCGTACAATGCTGTGTCACAAGATGATCATAGTGACAAACATAGCAAAATTCCATATAGCAATAGCCAGCTTAATGACCATCCATACTTCTTGTACGTTGGAGCCATCCATCCCAGAAAAAACATATTGAAACTGATTCGGGCTTTTGTAAAGTTCAACGCTTCATCATCACAAAAATACAAGTTGGTACTTGCAGGCCGTATGGCATGGAAAACCGAAGAAATAGCACAGGCAATCGCAAATAGCGAGGATGTCATATACATGGGCATGGTATCAGAAGGTGTTAAAAATCAACTACTTGCGCACGCAGTAGCAGTTGCATATATATCACTTTTCGAAGGTTTTGGAATTCCGATACTCGAAGCGATGGGTCATGGTACTCCAGTCATCACTTCATCTGTGACGTCAATGCCTGAGGTAGCCGGAGAGGCTGCTATACTGGTAGATCCAGAGAGTGAAGATGAAATCGCCCATGCTATGAAAACCATTTGCGAAGACCAAAAAGTCAGAAGATACCTTACAAAAGCAGGAATGGAGAGATGTAAATTTTTCACATGGGCAAAAAGTGCAGATATAATATACAAAGAATTGAAATGGTTATTATAGTCAAAAGAAATTAAATTGCGAAAAATATTAATTTTAATACGTTCAAAAATAAACGATTAGAATTTAAAATATTTGCAATTTAATTTACTTTAAGTTTGCTATGATTTCATGCGAGAAATGGTACATTTGTATCTGTCGATGCCCCTCAAATATTACAAAATGACTCTTGCTGTAGATATTGGAAATTCAAATATTGTCATTGCGCTATATAAAGCCGATCATTGGACCAAGACTTTTAGATATGAAACTAAAGAAACACAACCTGAATACTTTTACGAAGGCGCACTCAGGAATCTACTTCTAGAATGGGGCATTTCATCATCTAAAATTAATAATTCGGTCATCAGCAGCGTGGTTCCCGATCTTAATGAAAGCATCAGGTATGCCATATTCAGTGTGATGGGTCATCAACCCCTGATTATCAATCCTGAAGTCATCATGGCATTGGATATCCACATGCCCCATCCGTATGAGATAGGTTCAGATATAGTGTGCAATGCATACGCTGCGCTCAAACTATATGGGTCTAAAGTCATAGTCATAGACTTTGGGACAGCTCTTACTTTTACGGCTGCGGATCATGACAAGGGTTTGTTTGGAGTTTCGATAGCCCCAGGATTGCAGACAGCTGCCATATCATTGGCCAGTCATACGGCACAGCTTCCGATGGTACCAATGGAGCTACCCAAGTCGGCATTGGGATATGATACGATGAGTGCTATTCAGTCGGGTGTCATGTGGGGATATGTAGGATTGGTCAAGGAAATGATCGGACGAATCAAAAGCGAGATTGGTAGTGACTACAAGGTGATCGCCACTGGTGGACTCTCTACAATCCTCCATCCACTGGAAGACAACCTGGATCAAGTGGATAAAATGCTGACTCTCGAAGGTATGCGCCTGATACAAATATATTACCAAACTCACCTCTTATAATTTTATACCTATGTTGTCCAATAATGATATACTAAAAAAACTACGGGTAGCATTGCAGCTCAAAGACGATGATATAGTTCACATACTTTCATTGGTAGATTTTGAGATCACCAAAGGCGCACTCAATGATATGTTTAGAAAAGAAGACCATCCCGGCTACGTAGAGGCAGGGGATCAGATCTTGCGCAATTTTCTCAATGGGCTGATTATTTATAAGCGTGGGCAAAAACCCGGAGCTTAGTAATGTCTGTTACCATCAAGTATTTTTAATTCACGACATTGAGCGTCAAAGATTTTGCTTAACTTTGCGGGCTTTAATACTAATATATGATGCAAATGATAAACATTACGTTGCCTGACGGCGGTGTGAGACAATATGAAAAAGGATCGACTGCTATGGATGTAGCATTATCTATCAGCGAAGGATTGGCAAGAAATGTTTTGGCCGCTTCAGTCAATGGCGAAACATGGGATGCATTTAGACCCATACATGAAGATAGCCACCTCAAACTTTATACATGGCAAGATAAAGAAGGCAAAGCTACCTATTGGCACTCGTCTGCTCACCTGATGGCTGAAGCATTGGAATCTCTATATCCGGGTACAAAATTTGGTATCGGACCCGCCATCGAAAATGGTTATTACTATGATGTGGATACAGGTGACACGACGCTTACCCCTTCAGATTTGCCCAAGATTGAAGAAAAAATGCTCGAATTAGCTCGTCTTAAAAATCGATTTGAACGAAAAGACGTATCTAAATCTGATGCTATCACATATTTTCAAGACAAAAATGATGAGTATAAACTAGAGTTGATCGAAGGCCTGTCAGATGGTAGTATCACATTCTACACCCAAGGCAACTTTACAGATTTATGTCGTGGACCGCATATCCCGGATACATCTACCATCAAAGCAGTCAAGCTCACGAGCCTCGCTGGTGCGTACTGGCGGGGGGATGAAAAGCGAAAACAACTGACACGTATATATGGTATTACTTTCCCCAAAGCCAAAGAACTGACTGATTATCTCGCTTTGATAGAAGAAGCAAAAAAGAGAGATCACCGTAAATTGGGTGCAGAGTTAGAATTGTTTATGTTTTCTGAAAAGGTAGGGCAGGGACTGCCTATGTGGCTTCCTAAAGGGGCTCAGTTGAGAGAGAGATTACAAAATTATTTACGCGCTGAGCAAGAGAAGCAGGGATATCAGATGGTGATCACACCTCATATAGGGAGCAAAAGTCTGTATATGACTTCTGGTCACTATGCCAAGTATGGAGCGGACAGTTTCCAACCCATACATACTCCCAAAGATGGAGAAGAATTTCTGCTCAAACCTATGAATTGTCCTCACCATTGCGAAATATTTGGTTTCAGACCAAGATCGTACAGAGAACTGCCGATGCGCATCGGAGAGTTTGGAACGGTCTATAGATATGAGCAAAGCGGCGAATTGCATGGACTCTCGAGAGTCAGAGGTTTTACTCAAGATGATGCGCACATATTTTGTACTCAGGAGCAGGTAAAAGAAGAATTTTTGCAGGTACTTTCATTGACGACTATGGTCATTAAAAAAATGGGATTTGACAATTTTACTGCTCAGATATCCCTTAGGGATCCTGAAAAACCTGAAAAATATATCGGATCTGACGAAAACTGGAGGTCTGCAGAAGCGGCCATCATCGAGGCAACTGCAGAAGTAGATATGGAGACGACAACTGTACTGGGGGAGGCTGCTTTTTACGGCCCCAAACTTGACTTTATGATCAGGGACGCCTTGGGTCGATCATGGCAATTGGGTACGATCCAAGTAGATTATAACCTACCTGACAGGTTTGAGCTGGAATATATCGGTTCTGACAATCAGGCGCACAGACCAGTCATGATCCATAGAGCACCATTTGGGTCTATGGAGCGATTTATAAGTATCCTGATAGAGCACACTGCTGGTAAATTTCCATTATGGTTGACTCCTGATCAGTTTGCATTGCTTCCTATTTCTGACAAGTGGATACCATACTGCGAAGAGTTAAAACTAACCCTGGCTAAACAAGATATCCGAGGATTTATCGACGACAGGGCCGAGTCTATAGGTCGTAAGATCAGAGATACAGAACTCAAGCGTGTGCCTATTATGCTCATCATCGGAGATAAAGAAGCTGAACAAGGCGTCGTCTCGGTCAGAAAACAAGGACATGGTGACATCGGTGCTATGACAGTATCTGAATTTATCACTTACTTTCAGAGGGAGCTTGAAAGTTAATCTTACAAAGGTTATAATTTTCTGATCAATCCTTCTTGAGCTGTACTGGCGATCAGTACACCATCTCTGGTATATATTTTACCATTGCAAAATGCTCTGCCATTGTTGGCATTGGTACTCTCTACTACATACAGCAGCCATTCGTCCGTACGAGCCGGCCGATGAAACCACATCGCATGATCCAGACTAGCTATCTGCATGGGTGTCGTAAAAAATGACAATCCATGAGGAAGCAGAGCGGTGATGAGCAGATTAAAATCGGATGCATAGGCCAAAGTAGTCTGATGTATCAACGGATCATCACTTAGCGTTCCGTTGGTTTTAAACCAAGTGTGATTCAACGCTGGTCTTTTCTTGGGGTTGAATGGATCATAATGCTCTGCTGGAAAAAATGTAAAAGGCCCATTGGGCGCAAATATGCCACGGGGCTGTATTTTAAATTTTGATGCAAACTCAGCAAATAAATCAGAAAATGATGTTAATGCTTCAGGGCTGGCTACTTGGGGCATGATGTCTTGATGTTCTATTCCTGTCTCTTCCTTTTGGTAAGATGCCGAAAGTATAAATATATCCCGATCTTTTTGTGATGCTACGACTCTTCTTGTGTTGAATGATCTTCCATCCTTGACGATCTCAACTTTATAGACAATATCCAGATCATTATCTCCAGGATTGATAAAATAACTATGGATAGAATGCAGCGTTTTTCCATCATGTATGGTAGTATTGGCTGCTGAGATGGCTTGTGACAGTACTTGGCCACCATATACATTAGGACTACCTATGAATAAATTTTTACCTACAAAAGTACCTTCACCTATTTTTTGTAATGTGAGTATGTCAAGAAGCAGAGGGAGTTGACTGTCCATATTGATCAAACTTTTGAATGTTTTTTAGATAAATAAACAGGAAAGCCAAAGATAGGAAAATATGAAGTACTGACGCACCCGGATGCGGCGTGATGGCCTGATGATACAATCCATACATATATAATCCGACCACAAAGTGAAAAGATATAACCACCAGGATGACTTGTTTGAACGATTGTGTATAGACAAACTCTTTGCTCAGTAAGTACGAAATGATCCCAAAGCAGAAAGCGAGCATACCATAAAGTTTGGCTATGGCTATACCTTGCAATTCAGGATTTGCATGATTCAACAATAAGTTAGGGCTAAAAATAAGTAAAAAACCTACCAATCCTTCTATAGCAGCATTGACTTGCAGTATAGTTTTCATTTGCATATTTTTTACTTATTGATTTGGGTGGTTTTGATCGGCTTCCCTTCCACTTCTACGAGGGTATCCATGTTGAATTTTGCTTCATAGACCAGACTTCCATCTTCGTCCCACTTACGAAGGTAACCATTCTGTTTTTCGTCTCTGAATTCACTTACATATTTCAGATGACCCCCTTCATAAAATATAGTATCTCCCCCATTTCTGAGACCATTTATATAATACTGGACTTCTTTTATCTGCCCATTTTCGTAGTAAAGCGTAGTTTTGCCATCTTGTTTGTCATCTGAAAAATATCTTTCGCCTTTGACTGCACCTGATGGATAGTAGTCTGTCATTTTACCTTCTATTTTACCATTCAGTCTGGTATAAAATCTAGACAATTCTCCAGTGCCGTAGTTTTCTTTGATTTCGACTAGATCTGACTCACTTTGATTGCTAGATTTATTATTGCAAGATAGATATATACAAAATAATAAAAATACAAAGATGGAGTGTTGGTTATATTGCTTCATATTATTCAGCTTTTACTTAAAGGCATAAAAAAAGGGTCGTACATGACCCTTTTGATATTTATTTACCATTTATCTTTTCCAAGGGAGATTGTTGACTGATCTACCTATTTCAGTTCCGTATCTCATTCCTTCTTCTGCATCCATTCTAAAGTGCACACCCAATGGAATGCGTGACCAGGCACTTTCAAGTGCCATCTCATAAAAACTACTGAAAGACCTTGGGTAGCCTGAGAATTCTGTTCGGTTGCGGTGACAATTATCAGTCATACCATATGAATATCCAAATACACTTGCCAATGCTTCTGCGGAAGCAGCACCGAACGTGGCGTGTCCTGATGGATAAGCAGGAAAAGAAGGTGATATACCCTTATCACCAGTCAATGGATTGTCAAGATTGGGCTCCCAAGAAGGGTCGATATTTCTTTTTATATATGACTCTGGTCTTTCGATATTGTAATGATATTTTGAGTTCCAACATCCAATAGCTGCGTCGTGTAGTGCTAAACCTACTTTCGCATTTGCCACTATGGCTTGTTCAAGATTTGCTTTCTCTATGACATATACCTGATCTGCTATAGCTATAAATCTAGATGGGGGCGAAAATGTAAGACCTAATAAATCATCACTCCAAAACTCACCTACCCATTCTGTTTGGTAAGACAGAGATGGCGTGTTTTGATACATCACTTCCAAAGCTTGAGCGTAAAGGGTTGAATTAGGGTTATTACTAAAATCTCCTACATATACTGTATGTGGTCTGCACAATCTCAAATCTTCTTTGATGGCCAATGTACGACCTTTACCCCAGTAAGCAAACATGCCTTGTCCAGGACCTGGCACTGTCGGAGTCCACGCACCCGGTTCATTCAATCTCGACTCCCAATTATTTTCTTTAAAAGGATCTTTGTACCCTTCAAAGGTCACTACATCCTTTTTCATCCATTCCCAGAATGCTGCTGCTACTGCTTCTCCGTGTCTCTTGGATCTGATAAATATCTCCTGTCCTACCTGATCTAAATAGTCTTTCTCATTCTTATCAGCAAGAACTTGTATTTTTGAATAAAATGTCTGATCAACTTCAGGAAATAATCTGCTATACATGTAATTATTGACAGCATTTACCACTGTTGGCCAGTGATACTCCTGATCAGGGAATGCACTAGGTACCGTGAGACCACTGTACTGATGTGCAAGAGATTTGAAATCCGGCATACCTGATACTGTAGCTTCATAATTGGCCAATCCTACATAGCCTAATGCATTGGCTGTAGGACAAGGTCTGTAGCCAGCCGCATATCTATCGATTTCCATCCAAAGCACATTCCAATCATGTACCACATCGTATTGATACTTTGCAACTCGCCTCGAATCTGAAACCACCTCTTCGGAGATGTCTTTTTTACAAGAAGACACCAGCAAAGTGACAATAAAAAGTGGAAATAGTATTTTAGTAAAATATTTCATTGGAATTTAATTTAATATTCATCAGTATAGTTACAGGATTAAAACGGGACAAAATTAACATAAATTGATTGATATTATAGAATACACCACAGAAAAAATTGTATAATTTTTTGCACCTTGGTTTATTATGTTTCAAGCCCTTTTTAATGTTAAAGATATATATTGAATTATTATTAATATCAAAAGTTGCGATATTTCACTAATTGTCTCATAGACTTCTATTAGTTTTAGATTTTGGATATTTATACCAATCTTGAGTAATATTTGTACTTTTGTGACTATTTAAATTGAATCTGTGCAATGATGTTTTTAAGTAGTATTAAGGATCGGCTTTCGCAAGCAGTGTATGAGTGTCTGGATATAAGATTATCTGCCGACGAAATACTGATCAATGAGACGCGAAAAGAGTTTAAAGGTGACTTTACGATGGTCATTTTCCCTCTGGTCAAGCAAGCTAAAAAATCTCCGGTTCAAATAAGCAATGCCTTGGGTGACTGGATGGTTAAAAATGAACCAGATGTAGTTGATTATGAAGTGGTACAGGGGTTTCTCAATCTTAGTTTTTCAGATGTGTTTTGGAAAAATATATTGACCCAGATAGAAAAAATACATCAATACGGTATCCAGCCTCCTAATGGTAAAAAAGTATTGGTGGAGTTTTCATCTCCCAATACTAACAAGCCACTTCATCTGGGGCATATCCGAAACATCTTGTTGGGCTGGTCATGTAGCAAAATACTGGAAGCCAATGGATATCAGGTGATCAAAACGCAAGTGATCAATGATCGAGGCATAGCTATTTGCAAAAGCATGTTGGCATGGCAAGAACATGGAAATAACGCAACTCCATCATCTTCAGGTATCAAAGGAGACCATTTTGTAGGTGACTTTTATGTAAAATTTGAACAGGAATTTAAAAAAGAATTCTCTAACTTTCAAAGCAGTCCGGCAGGTGAAAAATTATTTGCTACACAAAGCAAAGATGGACAAAGTAAAGAAGATTTCTTCAAGGATTTTAAGAATAAATACTTCAACGAATCCAGTGAATTAGGAGCAAAAGCCAAAAAAATGCTCATTGACTGGGAATCTGGGGATGCTGACACCATCAGCCTTTGGACAAAGATGAATGGTTGGGTGTATGAAGGATTTGAAGAGACGTACAAAAAACTAGGGGTGCATTTTGACAACCTGTATTATGAGTCTGATACGTACTTGCTCGGCAAAAGAGGGGTAGAAGAAGGATTGCAAAAAGAAGTTTTCTACAGACTGGAAGACGGAAGTGTTTGGGTCAATCTGGAGGATGTAGGCATGGATCGCAAGATAGTATTGCGAAGTGATGGCACGTCTGTATATATGACACAGGATATCGGGACCGCCCAACAAAGATATGATGACTTCGGTATAGATAAGATGGTATATACTGTAGCCGACGAACAGGATTATCACTTCAAAGTGCTGTTTGAAATTCTTAAGAGATTGGGCGCACCTTATGCTGATGGGTTGCACCACTTGTCCTATGGTATGGTGGATCTGCCTACCGGAAAGATGAAATCAAGAGAGGGAACAGTAGTCGATGCTGATGACCTAGTAGATGAAGTAATCGCTGAAGCGAGAGAAATGTCGATAGAGCGAGGCGAAATTGCTGCATTATCTAAGGTAGAGCAAGAGGAAGTATTGCGCATCATTGGCATGGGAGCACTAAAGTATTTCATCATCAAAGTACAGGCTAAAAAGCGGATGGTTTTCGACCCCAAAGAGTCTGTCGATATGCAGGGTCAGACGGGGCCTTATATTCAAAATGCGTGTGTGCGAATCAGGTCAGTACTTAGAAAAAACAG
>JBATLS010000337.1:0-9911 GCA_049289435.1 Saprospiraceae bacterium
TCTTCATCTTTGTACCATTACTTTAAAATTTATAATGATGCACGATATTAACTCTTTCTCGTTTAAGGATAAAAAGCTAAACCTTTATAAAATACAGAATGCTTTGATCCTATGTTTACTACCATTATTCCTATCATCTCAAGATCAATACCTTGATATTAAAAATAAGGATATCACCTTGAGAATTGGAATATCTAGATCACAGCTTGAAGACAGCAGATTGAGTGGAAAAGTTCATAAATCGTGGTCACCAAAGTATAGCATTTCACATATTGAAGTTAAAGACAATTCGAGGCAGCATTTTCAAGTGGACTTTGCGTCCATGAAATTCAGTAAATCAAATAAAAGATTTAGTATTCAATCCATATTCTCCAATGTTCATTTTACTTACCAAAGGAACATAGGTAACGGCACTTGGTTGGGTGGTTATATTAACACAATAAGTCTGATCAACTTCCCTAAAAACCCCGGGCAAACATATTTTGTAAACAATCCCGTGAGCTATACAGTCTCCAGTTCGATAGGGCCAGCTGTGTCTTTTACCCATGGTTTTGACAATGGTATTCACTCTATAGGGACTGCTCAAATGGCTGCCATTAGCTATGCTATCCAACCTATCTATGGACATCCATATCCTGAAAAGTACTTGAATGAAGAAATTTTTAGTCCGACTCAAAGCAAAATGGCTGGTCCACTACTCAAAAGCGGAAAACTTGTCTCCTTCAAAAGCTTTGGCCATTTAAATATTCTGATGAGTGTGTATTATGTATTCAAAAATAATTTTAAAGCTGGGCTGGATTACAATTATGGTTTCTATATGGTCAATGTCAATGGTAAGCCTGTAAAAATGAACAATCATGATATATTTTTGACCACGGGAATACTTTATTAAAATTTTAAAAATAATTCAAAATTTATATCATGAAAATATTTAATATAATAATTGGGCTAATATTTATCGTATTTACTTCTTACGGACAAAATAATACCAATCCTTCACTACTCTTCGATGAATTTTGGCATTGGGTAGATAAAAATTACATTTATTTTGATGCAAAAAATCTGGACTGGAATGCAGTCTATCAAAAATATGCTCCAACCATCTCTGACAAAACCACTGAGGATGAATTGTTTGACATTTGTGAAGCATCCATTTTGGCACTTAAAGATGCCCACAGCGCTATCAGCAGACCTGATAAAAATGGAAAGGTTTATGATTACAAAGCAGATTACGACATCTATTTTGATTTTAAAATCATCAAGAAAAGCTATATCGTGGATTCTTTAGGCAGTGCTAAAAATTTGTTTTGGGGACTTATGAATGGGAATATTGGTTATATCCGTTTATCCAACTTTACGATATCATCGGAGTTTATGCAAGCTCTGATGGATATGAAGTCCAGAAAAGTGTCAAAAATTATCATCGATGTCCGCAATAATGGTGGCGGCAACTCAAACACAGTACCCAAGTTATTGAGTCAATTTGTTGATTCCAAGCTACCATTAGGAGCGTATATAGAAAAAATCGGACCTGGTCATAAAGAAGTAACGAACCCCATTTGGATTTATACAGACCCAAAGCTTAAAAAGGATTGGGATATCCCTCTAGTTGTGATGACAAATAGAATGTCATATAGTGCAACATCATATTTTGCTGGCATGGTAAAAGGTTTGCCCAATATGAAAATCGTAGGGCAAAAGACAGGTGGTGGAGGTGGCGGACACTTGGGTTACCAACTTAGCAACGATTGGCTAGTGCGAGTGTCAGTGAGTGATTTTATTGGTAAAGACATGCTAAGCATCGAGCTTGGAGTAGAACCAGATATACTTATCGAAAATACTAAAGAAGATTTGGAAAATGGAATAGATAAAATGCTGGAGACAGCCATAAATCTCAAATTTTAAAGGTTGGTTTAGAATGTTTTGACATTCCATAGCAAATTAACTATAGGTTTTTAGTTTCGAGGCTTTATGAAAGATTCATACAAATCAATCCATTGCTCTGGTGTGGTTTTGGATACCAATTCACCTATCAGGTCGTAAGGTATGGATGCAGGTTTTTTGTATCTGATACAACTTTTACCCATGTCTAATCTGGCTTCAGATCTTTTGGCGTGTTCATCTACAAACCAATCATATAGCAATTTGTTTGCATATATACCCATGTGATAGATTGCGACAAATTTTTTTGAGCAGCTATATTGATAAAAGGCAATGGCAATGTTGGATCACAATGATACCCTGCTGGATAGGCGGTATGTGGGACATAATAGCCTATCATATTGTAAGACATCCCTTCTTCAAATCCGTCAGGCAAATTTGAGCGGATCACTTTTCGTAAATGAATGATGGCCTCTTTCTTGGCTTCATCTTCTATTTTGGCAATATATTCTTCAGTATGGGCGGCATGAATAGTTATCACTATTATTTAGACGATCAATTGCAACGCATGTCTATTTTGGAAGAAATATCATTATTTGGAAAACACATGCCTGATATTACACTTTCGGGTACGTATCTTTTCAAATTAGGGTCACGAAGTCCATTTGCAATAAATTCGGTCAGTTCCTTGACCTCCTGATTGGTGAGGCCAAGTGGCCTTATGAAAGACGAAAGTTGGGTATCAGAGACTCTTGCATTTTGTTTTTTACCATTATTAAAGTAGTTTACCACACCTTCGAGAGTCTCTATACTCCCACCATGAAAGTATGGTCCGGAGTCTCCTAGATTGTATAGCTGCGGAGTCCTGAATTTAAACATATCTTCTGGTTTATTAGTAAATCCACCTCTACCCAAATTTCTACGATCATTCGGACCTGTCTTTAAGCCACCATGCTCATAAAGGTCATCTACGCCCAGAGCTTCAAATTTCATAGACCCAAGATTCTTTTCGTAATGACAGCCTACACATCCAGCCTTGCCGAAAAAGAGAGCAGCTCCTTTCTTTTGATCTTCTGACATAGCGTGTTTATCACCCTTTAGCCACAATTGAAAAGGTGCTTGATTGGTAAGATTCTGTCGCAAGTACGCTGATAGCGCAAAACTAGCTCCTTTGCGTGAATATCGCTCTTCCTCTGGCATGTCAGGAAAAGCTTTATCAAACATTTCTTTATACCCTGCTGCGGTGATGAGTTCTTTTGTGTACTGCATTCTATGGGTTTTTAGGCCTTCTATATTTTGGCCTTCTAGGGCGCCCAATTGCAGGTGATTGACTGCAGTGCCTGGGTCAAAGACTCCCCATAAACTTTCAGTACCTTCATTCTTACCATCAGCCCCAAACGATCCATTCCACATGGTATTCTCTACAAAAGCAACATTCAGCGTGACCAATGGTCTAGCACCTTGTGCATCGATATCATCATTGGCATAATATGGATATTTTAGTCTGCTTTCGCCCTTCACTCCAAATCCAAATCCACCATCGGCTATGCCCTGCATCCTTCCTGGTCTAAATCCAGCTTCAGGTACATGACAACTACTACAGGTAAATGTAAACTTTTGATCAAACCGCATAGCCTCATTGGCAAATGCCGGCTCAAAAAATAAAAGTTTGCCTAATTCTATTTTTTCCTTGGTAAGTGGGTTGACTGGTGATTGAGGTATAGAAGCGTAGTCGGTTTCACTAGGAAGGATATACTTTGATTTGTCAACGATGATAGCATGGAGCAATTTGTCATTGTCGGTCAATTCTTCATGTTGGCAACTTATAGTGATGACCAATAGTAATACAGCGGGGAGGAGAAGTCTATTCAACATATTCTTCAGATTAGTTTAGGAATTAGGGTGTAAATGTATGAAACTTAATTTTTTTATTATAATATTTTCTTATGAAATTATAAGCAATAGTTATGTTAGTGATTTATTTTACATTTACAAACAAAGTATAAAAATATATAATATGTAATGTTATCAATCAAATAATGTGCCAATTTGTTGTAAATCATAATTAAACAAATAGGTAATAATTGCATATTTGATTATCAAGCTTGAAAATAAATATATTATATAATTATTATATATGTTAAACTTTAAATAATTTTGCGGGTAAATGTACTATGGCTCTTGACAAGTTCATTTTAATATCGTAGTTTTATAAAAATTTTAACCCATGATCATTTTCACCATTGCCTTGATGATACTCATCATGTTTGGGGATAGACTCCTCAGCGAGGCGTAAGCTCAAAGCTTTAAAGCTTTAACAAAGACTGACATTACCCCCTGGTTGTCAGTCTTTTTTTTTGGGGGTATATCACCATCATTTTTTCCTAAATCTTGACAAAACACCGAGATATCAAAATAATACCTATGCTGTGTGCTCAAATACTCATGTTTGAGCGAAAGCGAGCAAATTTAATTGTAGGCATACTCTAAATACCTATTGCGAGTGTTGATACCAAATGTATATTTTCAAATCATATCAATATAGATATTTGGGTAATATGTCAATAAACTTTGCTAATTGTCAAATTTTAAATAGTTTTGTACGATTATGGGGAGATTGATTCGTATCACAATTTATGCGCTGATTATTTTAGTATTATACTTTTGGGTAAATGCTATGATGAAATCATATTCAGATAAAAAAAAATCTGAAATACCTGTAAATGAAATATCGGATACAGCCATGGATCAAAATTTTGGTGTGGACACTTTTGATACTTCGTCCAGCCATGAAGGCGCACCAATCAGCAATCGTGACATAGTCGATGGAAATATAGATTACAATGAGGTCGATGCAAAATTGGAAGCATTGGAGAAAAAAAAGTTGACAACTACATCCAAGTCTTCAGAAGCAAAAGCTGAGCTTGAAACCGAAGACCCCACTAATGCAAAAATCAAAAAAGAAAATATACCCAAATCATCGCAAAAAAATCTCCATAAAAACTCAACACCTCCTTCTGGATCTACCTTATAAGGTGATGGAGGATCATATTTGGTCATGGCTGGTAGTTATTTGTTAAAGGATAATGCACATCAGATGGTCAGGAAACTTAAGAATATTGGTTATGCTGAAGCGGAGGTAGTAGTATTCACGGCTTCTGAATTTCATTCGGTGGTTGCTGGGAGATATTCAGCTGTGTCAAAAGCGAGGGCAGCAGCAGCAGATCTGAAACGAAAAGGTATTGATAGTTTTGTAAAATCCCGTTGAGCAGTGGGAAGCACGTTTTGATGCCAAATCATTTAGCAATAACAATATATGTGTGGGCGATCATCATTGACTAAGACTGAAAAAGAGATTGAAGCGAGATTCAAAGCAACATTTTATTCTGAAGAATTGGAAAGGTACAACCCGTTGCCAAACTATAATGTTGCACCCACACATTATCATCCCGTCATCACTAATACTGATATCACACATCTCCAACTATACCGATGGGGATTGATACCGTATTGGGCCAAAGATAAAAAGATCGGTGTCAAATTGATCAATGCCAGGGTAGAAACACTCCTTGATAAGTCGGCATTTAAAAAATTGATCGGATCCAAGCGTTGTGTCGTACCTATGGATGGCTTTTATGAATGGAAAAAAGAAGGAAAGACTAAAATACCTTATAGGATTGTGACGACTGACATAGATATATTTTCGGTGGCTGGGCTTTGGGATACGTGGACTGAGCCCAGTACAGGTGATATTTTTAATACTTTCACTGTCATCACTCAAGAGCCCAATGAACTTATGAAAAGCATCCATGACAGGATGCCGGCCATTCTGATCAAAGACATCGAAAAACTTTGGCTTGATCAGGATATCACAGCTAAAGATGCCTTACAATTGCTGATGCCTTATCCATCTGAACTCATGAAAGCATATCAGGTCACTCAAAAGGTGAATAGTGTCAAGGCCAACGATGCAAGTCTCATTGAGCCCGTTTCAGTCAGGGAGAGCTACGTACAAGGGTCTCTATTTTGAAAATCAAGTATCACTTATTTTAAGTCATCCTTATCTGATTTTCCATTCCTTTTGTATGATATGGATAAATTATATTTCAAAATATCTAATAAAAAGGTACTTTGGTCGATGATATGACCCAATAGACAATATTTTTTAATAAATTTAGAACAGAAACTGGTAATTTTCTGTTTCAAGCAATGAAAATATTTCGCATTATTAAAAATTTAAAAAACAATTAAATCAACCAAACATGAATTTTAGAAGAACTCTCTTATTTGCACTTGTGGTATTTGTAGGTCAGTTATCGATGGCACAGACTGCAGATGAAATCATCAACAAATATATAGAAAATACTGGTGGCCGGGATGCCTGGTCAAAAGTTACTTCGATGAAATCCACTATAAAAATTCAAGCGCAGGGCATGGAGTTTCCAGGAGTAATGTTATCGAAGCCAATGAAACAAAAAATGGCAATGACATTTCAAGGGATGACCATCGTACAGCCAGCATTTGATGGAGAGATAGGGTGGCAAACCAACTTTATGACTATGAAAGCTGAAAAAATGGAGTCTGAGGACAGTGAGTTGCTGAAAGCAGAGTTTGCAGATTTTCCAGATCCTTTTCTCTCCTACAAAGAAAAAGGGTATAAAGTTGAGTTGCAGGGCAATGAAACTATAGAAGGTACGGAATGCTTCAAATTGAAACTGACCAAAAAACCAGTGATGATCGATGGTAAAGAAGAGGAAAACTCAACCACTTACTTTATCGATACAGAAAATTTTGTACCGATCATGACCAGATCCGTAATCAAAAAAGGACCAGCTAAGGGTAAACTTTCAGAAGCCACTATGTCTGATTATCAAGAAGTCGGGGGTCTGATGCTTCCTTTCACCATACAGCAAAAGTTTGAAGGACAAACCCAAGCGGCCATTACCATCGAAAAAGTAGAATTCAATGTGGCTATTGATGATAAAGAATTTGCTTTTCCTGAAGGCAATTAATAAATCAGCTAAGAGTATGTTTAAATTTTCATGTTTGAGCGAAAGCGAGCAAATTTAATTTTAGACAAGGTATATTTTGCAGTCGTAACTGGTAGTTACAACGAAAAACATAACGCTGTATAAAATGAAATTTGCAGCTTGCAGACAAATGATGGAATTTTAAACATGCTCTAATCATAGCTCCAAAGATTAAACATTGAATTAAGTATTTCTGATACTTAATTCAATGATTTTAATTTTCTGATTGTCTATTTATTTTAAGAAACAAGCAAGAAAGTTGAAGGACATTGCTCCGAAGTATATTTCTTGTAAAATATGAAATTCAATTAATTAAAAAATAAAACCAACCCAATGAAGTATTTTATATTGTTGATTATAAGTGCATTATGCGTTATTGATTCTACATCACAAAAGCCAATTCCACTCAATAGTGATGAGATATTCGGGGCAGTGAGAGCAAGGCAAATAGGACCTGCCGTGATGAGCGGTCGAGTCACAGACCTGGAGGCACACCCTACGGATTCTAAAATTCTGTACGTTGCGGCTGCGGGAGGGGGAGTCTGGAAATCCAATAACTCAGGAGTAACTTTCAATCCAATATTTGATAAACATACACAGTGTATTGGGGCCGTAGCGTTGGATCCAAGTGATCCGGACAATGTGATTTGGGTAGGAACAGGAGAGACCTGGACGCGCAATAGTGTCTCGATTGGAGATGGTATTTATAAAAGTGTAGATGGAGGACAAAACTGGAAGAATATGGGCTTGGCCAAGTCTGAAAGGATCAGCAATATCATGGTGCACCCCAAAGATCCAAAGGTAGTATTTGTAGGCGTGATGGGTGCGCTATGGGGTGATAGTGAAGAGCGGGGTATATTTAAGACTACAGATGGAGGTGCTACCTGGTCAAAAATATTTTATATCAATGCTACCACAGGTTGCTCTGATTTAATCATGGATCCGACCAATCCGGATATCATGTATTCCGCCTTTTGGGAATTTAGAAGATCAGCGTACTCGTTCAATTCCGGTGGAGTAAACAGTGCGCTCTATAAATCATCAGACGGAGGTAAAAGTTGGGCAAAAATACATCAGGGCTTTCCTGCCGGCAAATTAGGTAGAATTGCTGTTGCTGTAGCACCTTCCAACCCTTCGATTCTTTATTCGGTCATAGAAAGCGAAAAAAATGAAGACAAAGGGCTATACAGATCAGATGATAGTGGTGCCAATTGGAAACGACTGAATGGTGATTTTGAATTGGTGGTACGTCCTTTTTATTTCTCAAGGATAGTGATAGACCCAAAAAATCCTGACATCATACTCAAAGCAGGACTTCAGGGTTCGATAAGTAAAGATGGGGGCAAAACATTTAGGTCTATAGGTGCTGGCATCCATAGTGATTTTCATGACTACATCATAGATGCCAACAATTCGAATGTCATGTATGTAGGCACAGATGGCGGCGTGTATAGATCTTGGGATGGTGGTACGGTCTGGGAAATGGTCAAAGGGCTGCCTTTATCACAATTTTATCATGTATCACACGACAATCAGAAGCCGTACAGAGTATATGGTGGCCTGCAGGACAATGGATCATGGACCGGTCCAAGTAAAATGGTCGGTGGTATCAAAAATAGCGATTGGGTATCTGTGGGTTATGGAGATGGATTCAGAGTATATCCACATCCCAAAGATCCAAATATTGTATATTCGGAAATGCAGGGTGCCGAAAATATATGGAGAGTTGACGTGGCCAAAAGCCAATCAAAAATCATCAAGCCTTATGCGGTAGAGGGAGACCCTAAACTGAGATTCAATTGGAATGCCCCATTGACTACCAGTCTGCACTATCCGGATAGGGTATATGTGGGGAGTCAATTTGTACATGTATCTGATGACAAAGGGGAGACATGGAGGAAATTCTCTCCCGACCTCACTACCAATGACCCGTCCAAACAACTCCAGGAAGAATCTGGTGGACTTAGTGTAGATAATAGTGGTGCCGAAAATCATTGTACTGTTTTCACCATCAATGAGTCGCCCATAGACAATAATATCGTTTGGGTGGGGACTGATGACGGCAACATCCAACTGACGAATGATGCAGGTAAGACATGGACCAATGTACGTCCGAATGTCAATGGAGTTCCACCTAATACCTGGGTGTATTTTATAGAACCGAGTCACTTTGACAAGAATACAGCGTATGTGGTCTTCGATGGACATACAAGAAGTGATATGAAGCCTTATGTCATGAAAACCACAGACGCAGGTAAGTCCTGGAAATCTGTGGTAAATGACCAGATCCCAGTATTTGTGAGGAGCATCAAGGAAGATGCTAAAAATCCAAATTTATTATTTTTGGGAACAGAGTTTGGCCTGTATGTGACAGTAGATGGAGGGCAAAATTGGGCAAAATTTGAAAACAATATGCCGTCAGCCGCCATCCACTATATGGCATTGAATGAAGCCGAAAATGCACTGATCATGGCAACACATGGACGAGGAATCATCATCATAGACGATATCACTCCATTGCAGGCTATTACCGAAGCAGCATTAGACAAGGAGTTAGATTTTATTGACGTAAGACCCACGGTGATCAATGAAAGTGGCTCATTCCAAAATTTCCCGGCAGTAGGCGAGTATGTAGGGTCAAATCCAACTACTTCTGCCCGGATCGTATATTTTATGAATAAGAGACACACTTTCGGCAAAATGACTATGGAAGTTTATGACGAAGACGGCATCAAAGTAGCTGACCTTGTCCCAGGCAAAAGTAAAGGTATCAACGAAGTAGAATGGAATTATACGCTCAAACCACCAAAAGTAGCTAAGGGTAAGACATTCACTTTCGGTGGATTCGCAGCACCGACTGTACCCGCAGGGAAATATACCGTCAAAATCAATAAGGGAAGTAAAGAGTTCACACAAGAGATTGAGCTAACGTATGACGAAAACTCCATTCATTCCCTGGAGGATCGTAAATTGAAAGACGAAAAAAGTATGGAGTTGTAC
>JBATLS010000338.1:0-2902 GCA_049289435.1 Saprospiraceae bacterium
TTTTAATTAATTTGGTAGGCAATATGGCTTAAAATTATAATTTATTTGCATATATTTTTTTCATCATTCATTTTTTAACCAATATTTGATAGTTTATCCTTAATCTTCTGCTTGCTTAAGTCGCAGGTGGTAAGTGACTTATGCAAAGATTACCCCAAAATGAGGTGTCTTGGTCAAAATATTAGCCTGTGACCTTTGGCCAAACATCTCTTAAAGCCTGCTAAATAATGTTTTTTTCCATTTGAAAGCATTTGCTTTAATATATACTATCATTTTATTGTACCTTTGCGGCGATTTTGAATATAAGATATGGCGACAGTTTACTTGACTCGGGTAGAAAAATTTAATGCTGCCCATAAGCTTTGGATCAAACAATGGACCGACAAAGAAAATTTTGATTTCTTCGGTAAATGTGCCAATAAAAATTGGCATGGTCACAATTACAAGCTCTCTGTGACAGTCAAAGGAACACCAGATCCGTTGATAGGTTTTGTGCATGACGCCAAAAAATTGAGTAAGATCATCAGGGAAGTAGTCACTGACAAACTGGATCATGCAAATTTGAATTTGGATATTGACTTTATTCCTGAAAATATGATGCCGACCACTGAAAATATGACAGTGCTCATCTGGCAACAACTGGAGCCACACATATATGGTTGTAAGCTTCATTGTGTCAAATTGCAGGAAACAGATACTATATATGCCGAATATTACGGCGAAAATGAATGACAATGGCATACAAAAAAAATGATACTTATGATCTGAAAACCACTGAAGACCTATCGTCCAAATATCAAGGCATGATACAATTGATTGGGGAAGATAATGATAGAGATGGATTGGCCAAAACTCCTGAAAGGGCGGCAAAAGCCATGCAATACCTCACTCAGGGATACAATCAGTGCGCTGCAGAAATTTTGAAATCCGCTTTGTTTAAAGAAGATTACAATGAGATGGTAGTGGTAAAGGATATCGAAGTCTATTCGCTTTGTGAGCATCATTTACTCCCTTTTTTTGGGAAAGCGCACGTCGCATATATTCCCAATGGTTACGTAGTAGGGTTGAGCAAAATACCTAGAGTCATTGATGTATTTGCACGGCGTCTTCAGGTGCAGGAGCGCATGACTCATGAGATTTTGCACGCCATAGATGACGCACTCAGACCAAGAGGGGTAGCTATAGTCATCGAGGCTTCGCATATGTGTATGATGATGCGTGGTGTACAAAAACAAAATTCAGTCACGACTACCTCAGCATTTACAGGAGATTTTAAGAATATAGAGACCAGAACAGAATTTTTGAGTTTGATAACCGCAAAATTGAGATAAAATATGACCGCATTTGTATTTCCGGGACAGGGTGCACAATTTGAAGGCATGGGCAAAGATCTTTACGAAAATAGTGAGGCCGCCAAAGAAATTTTTGATGGAGCCGATGGGGTTCTTGGGTTTCCACTCTCCCACATAATGTTTCATGGTAGTGCTGACGAGTTGAAACAGACCAAGGTCACTCAACCAGCATTATTTGTTCATTCATGGGCGACTATGAAGTCAAAAACAGATCAGAAACCCGATGTAGTAGCCGGTCATTCATTGGGGGAGTTTTCTGCGTTGGTCGCCAATGGTACTTTAACTTTTGAAGATGGTTTAAAGCTGGTGTATGCCAGAGCCATGGCCATGCAAATAGCATGTGAAGCCACCGAAGGTACTATGGCTGCCATATTGGGATTGGACGACGCAGTAGTCGAAAAAATCTGTTCCGATATCGATGAAGTCGTCGTTGCCGCCAATTACAACTGCCCGGGTCAACTGGTCATATCAGGATCAATAGCCGGTGTCCGACAAGCCATGCAACAACTCACAGAAGCCGGTGCCAAGAGAGCCATTCAGCTCGAAGTGGGTGGTGCTTTCCACAGCCCATTGATGGAGTCTGCCAGGTTGAGTTTGTCAGAAGCCATTTCCAATACAAAGTTTGAGACGCCATCTTGTCCGATATATCAAAATGTCACCGGGAAACCTGAAATGAACCCTGAATTGATCAAACAAAACCTTATTTCCCAATTGACAGGTGCTGTGAGATGGACACAGACGGTAGAGCAGATGCTTACTGATGGAGTGACTGAGTTTGTGGAAGTAGGAGGGTCTGGCAAAGTATTGTCAGGATTAATCAAAAAAGTCGATAGGACAGTCACTACCAACACATTATAGCTTATGGATTTGGGAGCTGGAAAATTATTGGTGGCAGAACCTTTTATGTTGGATCCCAACTTCAAAAGATCCGTCATCTTGATATGCGAACATGCAGATCATGGCACTACCGGATTTATATTAAACAAGACGTTGGATATTCAGATACATGAACTGATTCCCGAGTTTCCTGAATCCAAAGCACCTGTACACGTAGGCGGTCCCGTAGCTGTGGATAGCTTGCATTATCTGCACAATGTAGGTGATTTGCTTGAAAATAGCCTGGAAGTTTCACCAGGAGTATATTGGGGAGGCGATTATGAAAAATTAAAATTCCTCATGGAAACTCAGGTAATTAAAGATAATAATATTAAGTTTTTTGTGGGTTATAGTGGTTGGTCTGAAGGTCAGCTCGAAGAAGAGATGAAAGAGGCTTCCTGGTTGGTAGATGACATGGACGCCAATTACCTGTTTAGAATCAAACCTTTTGTCCTTTGGCAAACAGTATTGACCAATAAAGGTAATACTTATACAGTGATCGCCCAAATGCCGGATGCTGTGAGCTTGAATTGAGTTGACCCTGCATAATTTTGACTCCACTCCGAAAAGCAAATAATGAAGAAATGCCACTAAGTCTCCAAATCTCAAAGGTTCACAAAGGATTGAATACCAAATATTTAAAATTGTTAATTCTTTGTGGTTCTTAGTGTTTT
>JBATLS010000339.1:0-2450 GCA_049289435.1 Saprospiraceae bacterium
TGTTTACATCATAATATCTCATTCCGAAAACACAAGACTCTTTGGTATCATATATCAAAGAGTTTTTTTTTTGCACTAGATGTTGGTCCATAAACAAGTGTGAAATAGTGAATTTTTAGATAAAAATTACCACTATACTTAATTCAAATTAAATTGCTACAATTTTAGATTTTAATCGTTTGATTTTGAAAGTATTAAAATTAATATTTTAGGCAATTTAATTTCTTTTGACTATATCTTTGTACTTGATTACATATATCTTCATAAAAGAAATAATTTTGAGTCCACAAATCATTAAAATCTAGCGGTTCAAAAGTTTAATAAGTTGATATAGCCAATTCTAAAAATAAAAGACCCATGAAAGCGTATGTTTTAGACAGTTTACATCAATGGCCTGTGTTGAGTGAGGTGCCCATGCCAAAGGCAGATGCAAATCAAGTAGCTCTGAAGATTAAGGCATCTGCACTCAATCATAGAGATCTCTGGATCACCAAGGGGCAATATGCAGGCATTAAACTTGGAGTCATCATGGGTTCGGACGCTTGTGGTGTTTTGGATGATTCTGAATACATTATTTATCCGGGATTAGATTGGGGAGATCTTGAGTCGCACCAATCGCCACAATTCAGAGTGTTGGGCATGCCCGATGATGGCACATTTGCTGAATATATAGCTATTGATAGCAGGTATTTATTTCCAAAACCTATACATCTCTCATCAGAGCAGGCTGCCGCACTACCACTGGCTGGTTTGACAGCATATCGGGCTTTGTTTTCGAAAGCAGATGTGAAAGCAAGTGATAAGGTATTAATCACAGGTATAGGTGGTGGCGTGGCATTGATGGCATTGCAAATGTCACTTGCTTTGGGTTGTGTGACCTTTGTGACTTCTGGTTCAGATTTGAAAATAGCTGAAGCCATTTCGCTGGGTGCTACAGCCGGATATTCATACCTTGATAGCGATTGGCACCATAAAATCATAGCAGATAGTAAGGGTATAGATGTGGTCATAGATGGAGCATGCGGTACAGGATTTGACAATCTGGTTAAAGTGTGTTCTCCAGGTGGACGAATAGTCTTTTATGGTGCTACTGCAGGAAAAATAGAAGGACTCAATCCACAGACTATATTCTGGAAGCAAATATCTATACTGGGTACGACAATGGGTTCAGCTCAGGATTTTGGAGCTATGGTCGACTTTGTTGCTACTCATCAGGTTTATCCTGTGGTGGATAGGATTTTTCCTTTCGAAGAGTTGCATGAAGGGTTTGCCAGGATGGAAAGTGGTTTACAATTTGGCAAAATAGTATTCAGACATTGATACATTATAGATCAAGATCTTTTTTTTATCTCCGGTAGTGATGGTGGTAATCAGAAATACTAGCTGCAATCACTTCATATGCTGTTGACCTGCCATATACTTCGTCGATGATACAAGTAGGTACTTTATCAGGCATCTGTTTGTAAGTCAAAAAATAGTGTTTGAGACGGTCTATGATGGGTTTTGGTACGTCGGTGATATCTTTCCAAAGACCATATACATCATCACTTTTTAAGACAGCAATGATTTTATCATCCGCTTCATTATTGTCCACCAACCTGAAACCACCTATTGGAAATGCCTTTACCAAGATATCTCCGTGGGTGATTTCTCTCTCTGTCAGCACCAAGATATCCAGTGGGTCACCATCACCTTTGATGCCTGTCCTACCGGTATTTTTCATATTTTGTTCTGCCACATCTTCTGCACAATATGTCTGAGGGATAAATCCGTACAATGCTGGCACTATATTGCTGAACTTCTGTGGGCGATCTACTTTGAGATAACCAGAGTGTTTGTCTATTTCATATTTTACGGTATCACTTGGGATGATTTCTATGAAAGCGGTCACCATTTCAGGAGCTTCAGGTCCTATTTCGATCCCATGCCAAGGATGTAGTTTATAGATATTGGTCATTGATAAAAAAATAATTTTGGTAAAAGTATTGACCAATAAGTGATATCTAAGTTTATAAAATGTTAAAGATATTAGATTTCCGGTATTAGATGGTTTTGACCAAATGATAGATGATTGGAAAGGTTGTATAAATAAAATATCGTATTATGATTCTAAAAATGATTTACTGCCAAGTCTTTTATTGTATTTTTACCCTTAATTATAATTTGTATTAATGAAAATATATACCAAAACAGGCGATAAGGGAGATACTTCGTTATTTGGAGGCAAGCGAATTTCAAAAGATGATTTGCGTATCGAAGCTTACGGCACGGTGGATGAACTCAATGCCTTTATTGGATTATTGAATGCAACCTTTCAGGAAGCAACGCAAAATTATTTCTTGACCGAAGTACAAAAACGACTGTTTACTATTGGCTCAAATCTGGCATCCGATCCCGACAAAGGGATGATCACTCCCGACATCTTGGACGAGGATATCCATGTACTTGAA
>JBATLS010000340.1:0-5020 GCA_049289435.1 Saprospiraceae bacterium
GGGCAGGGGATAGCTGGATCACTGATATCATATTTTCTTAAAAAGGAAGGTAAAAGAGTAGGTGTCATAGACGAAGGACACGGAGGATCAGCATCGATGTTGGCCGCCGGGATAGTCAATCCTGTGACTGGTAGAAATTTTGTATGTAGTTGGCGTATTGATGAGTTTTTGCCGACAGCAATAGCCATTTATGATGAATTGACTGAGCATCTTGATATCAAAACTTATACTCAGACCAATCTGATCCGTGCATTGCACACTACAGAAGACGAAAACAACTGGTTGGCTAGAACTGCAGATCCCAAAGTGAGCGAATATATGCTCTCAGAGGCAAATACTTCAGAGATAAATGGTAGGATCAACCCTGCTTATGCGTATGGTGAGTTGACCGGAACACTACAGGTACATTTGGCTGAGATTATCAAAAGCTTTGCCAAAAAGTGGGAAGACGAAGGCATATTGATCCATGAACGATTTGAATACGATAAACTCCGACATCATCCCGAAACTGGATATGCCTATGGAGACTTGTATTTCAATGGCGTCATATTTTGTGAAGGATATCAAGCTGAGCGCAATCCTTTTTTTCCAGAGATTGGTATGGCTCCAGCCAAAGGTGAAGTACTTTATGTTCGAATACCTGGTGCAAATTTTAGTAAAATGTACAAAGACAAGGTTTTTATAGTGCGTTTGTATGATGATGTATATTGGGTAGGTTCTGGATATGAGTGGAATGTTGCTGATGCCCTACCGACTCAAAATGGGTACGAAATTTTGTCCAAAGCCATTGATGCATTATTGACCATACCCTATGAGATCATAGATCACAGAGCAGCTATCAGACCCACGATGTATAAACGAAGGCCCGTTTTGATAGTGCATCCCACATATAAGGAAATGTATCTATTTAATGGCCTGGGTACCAAGGGTGCCAGCATAGGCCCTTTTGCAGCAAAACAATATGCCAACTATATCTTGTATAAAGATCCCAAAGATTTATCTCTGGATGGATGAGTACTTGTTACAATCTAATGATTTGACCATATTTTGCGATGTTAAATCCTTTGTCATAGATGACTTTTGATTTAGGATCTTGGTCATTCAGAGCCGGATTGGTGTGATTGAAATGTATAAAGTGGACTTTATTTTTTTGCTTAATGGGCAGATTTTCGAATAATTGCATGCTTTCTTCAATAAATGGATGAGGTATTTCTGAGATATTGCGATGGTTGACCTCTGCCGCATCGTAAAACGTAGCATCAATAAATGCATAATCTACACTTTCCAGTTCATCGAGGATGCTTTTGTCCCATAAGTGCCACTTGTCAATATCGGGAATGAACAATACCGTTTTGGAAGGGCCGATAATTTTGTATCCTACCGTCTCTGAATATTCTCCCCGATGAGGTACTAAAAAGGGTACTATACTTAGCGAATCTGATAATTTGACCGCTGTTTCATTGTGCAAACCGACAGTTTTTATATTTTTAATATTGACCAATTGATCCCATGGACCGTTGGATTCCAGATACTTTTGCATCATAGGCATAGCATATACAGGGACATGGGACGCTCCCAAAGCTTCTCGACCTAGATACATCAAGCCTGCATAATGTCCAATATGAGCATGGGTCAAAAAAATACCATCTGGTACATCTGTACTGGTAAGTGAACTTGCTATAGATAAGTCTCTCAACTGGCTGGTGATGTCAGGTGTAGCTTCTATGAGATATTTTTTACTATTGTATTGGTCAATCATTCCCAAGGAAACTACCTTTCTGGTGCTATCACCTTTGACAAATAAGTGTTTGCAACAACTCTTTCGACATCCGATGTGAGGTGATCCAGCATCTTGAACAGTGCCTAAAACTACCAAATAAATACCACTATCATTTGGATTTTCCTTAGTGCTAAGGGATAAATTTTGTGATTGACCAACACCCAACACACCATAAAAACACAGCAGTAATGACAACTGGATTTTAAAGATATTCAGAAAAAAAGTAATTGGCTGCAAATTATTCTTTCTTTTCAAGACATTTTTCGATGAGTGATTTGGTAGCTTTGACGCCATCTTCTTCAGACAATGTCTTTCCTTCATATTCTACTCCAATGTATCCACTATATCCTGCGGCTTTGATGATGTCCATCATTCTGAAATAATCAATCGTAGTCTCAAAGCCCATCTCGCCAAAATCAAAGGACTTAGCACTTACAGCCTTGGCATAGGGCATCAATTCTTCCACACCTTTGTATCTGTCATACTCTTGGACACAAGAGTCCACATTGTTGACTTTTTCCTTTTTTATACAAAAATTGCCAAAATCAGGGAGAGTGCCACAGTTGGGCATATTGACTTTTTTTATCACACCAGATAACCATGTGCCATCTGACGAGTACCCCCCGTGGTTTTCTACTATCACATTGATCCCTTTGGTGGCGGCATATTCAGAGAGTTTTGACAGTCCCTTGACAGCCGATGCAGCGACTTCTTCAGCCTTTCCCATACCTGCGGCATTGACACGTATGGAGTGGCAACCGAGATAAGCAGCCGCATCTACCCATTTATAATGATTATTGACGGCTTCTTCTCTTTTAGAGTCATTGGTATCACCCAAATCTCCTTCGGAGTCTATCATGATCAGCAGTTGTTTCACACCAGCTGCCGCAGCTACCTGATTCATTTTGTCCAAGTAAGCCAAATCGGTGGCCTTGTCTTTAAAAAACTTATTGACATATTCTACCCCTTCGAATCCTAATTCGGCAGCTTTTGGGGCGAAATCTAAATGATCCATCTTGCCTGCCTCAAGAGTCAAGTGAAATGACCATTGAGCCAAAGATATTTTTAATGTGTCTTCCTGAGCTGCTACTACATTTGTATCAGCTGATGAAGAACCCGCATTTTTGCAACTCACATATGTAGTAATGGTAAGCACCATGATTATAAACTTGATCATTTTTATCCTATTTATCTTTTTTTTGAAAATTAATTTTTAGTAACACTTTTTATTAAAGCACATAAGCTTTTCCTACTGTCGAATAATCTATGCAGCCTTCATATGGTCCCGGGACAGGAAGAAATGAACACAATCCCCCCTTAGCTCCCACTTCGCTACTGAAATACCCACTAACTGTGGCATCTTTGATGGCTTTGAAAATATGTGGTTTTTCTCCAGTTTCGTCTGTATATTCCTTGGATTCTGCCACCAATATCCCCAAAATCTCTTCTTTTTCTGATGGCGTCAATGCTACGAAAGCTTTATTATATTTTATTTTTGACTTCTCGTCAAATACTTTTAATGATTGTATAAAATATTTTTGCTTTTCAGGAGGATAAAAATTTGTCAGTAGCGAGTCAATATATCTGTGGCATAGCGCATCTTTAGCACCTGGAGTGTCGGTTTTGGGCAATATGGTTTCGCATATCTCTGCCAATAAATTTGCTTCGTCTGAAGACAAAGTTTTTGGTATCCAATCTGAACTTGTCTCTGCTTTGCATCCACCCAATATCGCAGATGTAGTACCAATGGTCAGGGTATAACCCAAAAATAGGGAGGTTACTTTAAGTATTTCTCTTCTATCCATGTCTCTTATTGTTTTTTGATGATTAGTTAATGGTTACAGATTGCCTTTTTTCAACTCTTCTACAGCGTAGTTGGCTGCTCGAGCTGTGAATGCCATGTATGTCAGAGAAGGGTTTACACAACTGGCTGAAGTCATGAATGCACCATCTGTTACAAAAACATTGGGTACAGAGTGGATTTGATTCCACTTATTGAGTACTGATGTTTTAGGGTCTCTTCCCATCCTTGCGGTACCCATCTCATGGATACCTAGTCCTGGGTTACAACCATTGTCGTAAGTTTTTACATCTTTCAATCCAGCTGCTTCAAGCATTTCTGCCGCTGCGGACATCATATCTTTTCGCATTTCCATCTCGTTGGTTTTCCATTCTGCATCCATCGTCAAGGTCGGTAACCCATAAATATCCTTGACATCTTGATTGAGAGTAATTTTATTTTCATGATAAGGAAGACACTCCCCAAATGCCATGATGCCAAAACTCCAATCGCCTGCCTGACTCAGTGCATCCTTAAAATCCTTCCCGTAATTGGCTTCTGCAATGTAGCGGCCCCAACCTTGTCGGCTGCCACCACCTTGATACCCAAATCCTCGGATATAATTGGGCATTTTGGATCCGGCATCGATGTTTCTAAATCTTGGGATATAAATACCTGTAGGCCTTCTACCTTTATAATACTTATCCTTAAAATCATCAGATTTGCCATTTGCTCCCAATCTAAAATGGTGATCCATGACATTGTGTCCCAGCTCTCCACTTTCATTTCCCATCCCATTGGGATGAAACTCCGAGGTGCTTTGCAGTAATATTTGTGTGCTTCCAAATGCTGATGCGCACAAGAAGATTATTTTAGCAAAATATTCTTTAGTTTCTTTAGTCTCTGAGTCTAATATCCGAACGCCTTTAGCTTTTTTGCCGGATTCATCCATAATAATCTCAGTGACTATCGAAAATGGTCTAATCGTCATGTTGCCTGTTGCTTCGGCCGCTGGCAGGGTAGATGCATTGCTGCTAAAATATGCTCCAAATGGGCATCCTCGCATACATCTGTTGCGAGTTTGGCAAGTACCTCTGTTACCTTTTGGCTCTGTGAGATGCGCTGTGCGACCCATGGTAAGGTCTCTACCCAGTTTTTCTTTGATTTTCTTTTTCACGTCGAGTTCAAGACAATTATACTCCATAGGTGGTAGAAATTTTCCATCGGGAAGCTGCTTTAGACCTTCATTTTGTCCACTGATGCCCGCAAATGTCTCTACATAATCATACCATGGGGCTATATCCTTGTATCGTACTGGCCAGTCCACGGCAATGCCATCTTTAGCATTGGCTTCAAAATCCATCTCAGAGAGACGATACGACTGTCTTCCCCACAATAATGATCGCCCGCCTACGTGATAGGCTCTTATCCAGTCGAAAGGCTTGGTCTCTGTGTATGGG
>JBATLS010000341.1:0-1667 GCA_049289435.1 Saprospiraceae bacterium
TTATATTTTTCGTTGTAACTACCAGTTACGACTGCAAAATATACCTTGTCTAAATTTAAATTTGCTCGCTTTCGCTCAAACATGAAAATTTAAACATACTCTTAGTAAGTATCAGGTAAGTTTCAAAATAATCGCCTGAAGACCTCTATGTTAGTTAAAAAATTGAAACCTACAGGAGACTACCATTGACTTAAATAATTTCAGTCGCAAATCTAAAGAAATCATTGGTCATTGGATTAGAATTGTATAAATTTAAGACCAAACCTTGTTTTTATTCGCCAAAATAAAAGCTTTGCTAAGGGTCTGACAATTTTAAGGTAAAGAATTCTGATATGAAGTGAATAAAAAACGTAATATCAGAAATCCAGACTCCTTGATGTAGCCAGTAGCAATTGAAAAAAGGATTATTCAAGTTACTAAAAGTGGAGAGATGGTTCTGGTATCGGGAAATTGATGCTTGATTAAGTAATTCAAATAAAAAAAAACCGGGTATGAAGTCATACCCGGTTTGAAAAAACCCAGAATCATTTTTATAAACACATTACTCGATCAAAATCATTTTTTTAGTAGCTGAGAAATCTCCAGCTTCCAATTGGAAATAAAAGACTCCTGAAGATCCAAGTTGGCTGTTGGTCACAGTGATACTGTTGGTCCCTTTGGCAAAATATCCTGATTGACTCAATACCACTTTTCCGGTCACATCCATGATTCTCATGGTAACATCTGATGCCTTTGCAAGATCAAACGAGATGGTGGTATAATCATTAAATGGATTTGGCTCATTTTGATGCAATACATTCTGAACTACATTAGTGAATTTATCACGTACTTCCAATTGAAGTGGCCTTACTGTTGCATCCATCTCATACAATTCTGAATGAAGGACATGATCAGCCATTCGAAGAGCTGCAACGTTGCCTGATCTCAATGATTTGAATTCAAGAGTGAACAATACATCATCTACATTGAGTTTCAACCCTTTGGCTGCATCGAAGCTAAATAATATTTTGCCTTCATCGGCATACATGGCATTGACATGGTGATCCATGAGATTGAAGACACCAGCTTTAAGCCCTGTGTATTCAATTTGGTGGTCATCAAAGGTAAATGCAAATTGGCCGCCCATGATTTCCAAGGCATCTGCTGCTTTGATTTCGACTTTAATATTTTGATGGGCTTGAAAGGATACATTATCCATAACAAATGCCACCTTATTGCTCCGATATTCTGTGGACAATGATCCAGCATTGGCCAGGGCACTCGCATTTACATCACCTACTTTGATGGCTGTAAAGTTGACATTGGATTTATCTTCGTAGATCGAATCGATGTTGATCTTGGATGGGAAATCGAAAGGATACGCAGCATCATCAAAGACGTACTCCGATGGTACAAATCTCCAAGATGTATTATTTTCAAAGTCCAAAGTGATACCCAACACCAGTTTTCGCAGATTTACCAGATCACTGGCAGAGATGCTTCTGGAATTATTGATGTCTGCCGCCAATAGTCTGTAAGGTGATACAATAGGCTGAATACCAAGTATATGTCTTTGGATGATGACCAAGTCAAGTGTAGATACCCCATTTAGAATGTCGTTATTTTTATATGCTGAGATTGACTTTGGATCAAATACATCTACTCCTTTGAGTTGGTACTCTCCAGTA
>JBATLS010000342.1:0-5283 GCA_049289435.1 Saprospiraceae bacterium
GCAGGTGTTGCGGGCAAGCTTTTTACAGGTTTTGCAGTTGGCTGGTTTTTGTTTGGAGGGATAGCACATGTGGCTACTGAATTCAATTTTTCGTGGAATGATTTTGTGAGTGGTGCAGTCGCAGGTACTGTAGGGTGGATATTGACTAAGTTTATATCTAAGCGATCGTTCAAAAAAGGGAAGTCTGCCAACCTTAGGATTATTGATATTAGTTTTCCGGAGCCTACTTTGGATTCGAATACTCGTGGATATCCTTAATGTAAGTACCTAAATATCTATAATATCATACCAAGTTGTCATTTTGTACAGGGTAGTCTATTGCCTTATTGACCCATGATTTAAGGGAGATTCCGGCGGCCAGGCCAAATACAAAACCTCCTATATGTGCCCACCAAGCTACCCCTTCCCCTGCCGCTGTAGCAGGACCGAGAGATCCTAAGCCTGAAAATAGTTGTTGAATAAACCATAGACCCAAAAATACTAAAGCAGGTACATAAAATGATCTGAAAAAGATCAGGACCAATACCTTGATCTGAGATTTGGGAAACAGCAGGAGGTAGGCACCCATGACAGCCGATATGGCTCCACTGGCTCCCAGCGATGGGATCACAGCAGAAGAAATATGCATACCTTGTGCACATGGATTGCTGGAAGAACAAGGCAAACATACTATTTGGCTCAACTCTGCACCAACTGTACTAAAATATATATGAGCGAAGCTAGCAAAAAATCCGCCCAGAAGGTAAAAAATCAAAAATTTCACACTACCGATTTTAGCTTCAATATTGTCCGCAAATACCCAGAGGAATAGCATATTTCCTATCAGGTGCATCCAGGAGCCATGCATAAAAAGGCTGGTCAATAATGTGTAGTATGAGTTGCCTTGGACTATATCTATCGGAATGGTCGAAAATTCACAAATTAAGTTGCCGGGAGTAGCGACTTGAAATAAAAAAACGATGATATTGATGACAATAAAGGTATAGCTCACAATAGGTTTGTGCCCACCTTGTACTTGAGTGTCTCCTATTGGAAAAAACATAGACTGACATTTTGGAAGTAAAAGTACTCAAACTGCCTGGATATAACTGAATATTTTATAGACAACTAGTTTCTATTGATGGCAGTATTGAGGAATATATGTTCTAATATTTTTTTATCGACTGCTTCTAGTGTTTGATGGCGTCTATCCAATACTATCTCGGCTGTTGCTATGGCTTTGTCCAGACTGTGCGACACAAATCCAGAAGCTCCACCCCACGAAAAAGAAGGAATAAAGGTCCGCGGAAATCCATCCCCAAATATATTGCACGCTACTCCCACTACGGTGCCGGTATTGAGCATAGTATTGATGCTGGTCTTACTATGATCGCCCATGATGAGTCCACAAAATGTCAGACCGGTTTCTACAAATTTTTCAGCGGAGTAAGACCATATTTTGACTGGAAGATAGTTGTTTTTGAGATTGGAGTTATTGGTGTCTGCCCCAAGATTGCACCATTCGCCGATCACACTATTGCCCAGATAGCCGTCATGTCCTTTGTTGGAATTGGCGAGCAGTACACAATTGTTGACTTCGCCACCCAATCTACAATAAGGTCCTATGGTGGTAGGCCCATAGATTTTTGCACCCATTTTGACTACGGCACCTTCACCTGCTGCAAATCCACCTCTGATCATAACCCCTTCCATGATCAGCACATTCCGACCGATATACACTGGACCGTGGTTTGTGTTGATCATAGCACATTCCATTTTTGCACCTTCTTCCAAAAACACGGGATAGGTACCATAGATCCTATTGGTAGATGATATAGGCTGTGATGTGCGCCCGGCAGTCACCAGCTTAAAATCTTTGATCAGCTCCTGACCATTCAACTGGAAGATGTGATAAGGCCTCAATATCCTCGAGAATTGAATGCTTGATTCCAACTGAAGATCTATTCCCCTGAGATTTTGTAATGCATCTTTTTCATTGGACAACTGATCAAATTGGTCATCGGATAGTCTGGCAGCAATCATCTCACTACCATATAGCAATGCTTCATTGAGTTTGAGTTGGTGGATATAATTGACCAATGTCACATCAGGCAAAAATGTACTATTGATGAGTATATTGTCCTTTGCTATGAGAATCGGAAATTTTTCAGCTAAATAGTCCTGAGTAATATAGCTTGCTGTACCCTTGAGATATAACTCCCATTTTTCTTTGATGGTGAGGATACCAACTCTCAGCTCGCAAATAGGTCGCGTAAATGTGAGCGGCAAGAGATCAAACCAATGATCATCACCGAATAAGATAATATTGTCGGGGAAAGGTGCTTTTGTAGAGTGCATATAGGTAATCTAATCTGTAATATAACGAATTCAAATGTTTAAAGTCACAATTACAAGTTCAAATATCAAAATAATTCAGCATAGTAATAGTGGGCAATGTATAGATAATAAGGGATAGCAATAATATAACGAAAAAAGCCCTTATTTATGGTAAGGGCTTTCAATTATTTTGTATTTCTTTTTTTATTACTTATTGGCAAACTTGGCAAATTTCTTATTGAACTTGTCAATTCTACCGGCAGTATCTACAAATTTGATCTTACCTGTGAAGAATGGGTGAGAGAAGGATGAAACTTCCATTTTTACTAAAGGATATTCTTTACCATCACTAAAAACAACCGTATCACGTGTCTTAGTGCATGACCTTGTCAAAAACATTTCGTCATTGGAGATATCCTTAAATACTACCATTCTATAATCTTGCGGATGAATTTCTTTTTTCATTATATGATATATTAAACTATTATAAATTATTCTTTAAGACACTATTTATCCAAAAAGAATGCAAAAGTAAGTATTTTCTGTCTTTTGTCGATAATTATTTTAAAATTATTTTAAAAAATAATATAACACAAATATAAAATGAAATTTGCCGCTTGCAGACAAATGATGGAATTTTAAACATACTCTTATACTAAGTATTCAATGCACCACACACACTGATGACTTGACCAGAAACATAGGTGGACATGTCTGATCCTAAGTAAACACAAGCATTGGCTACATCTTCGCCCAATCCCAATCTTTTGAGTGGTATGGAGTCAATGTATGCTTTTTTTTGTTCTTCAGTGAGTATGTGAGTCATATCGGTCTCTATAAATCCAGGTGCTATCGTATTGCATCGTATGTTTCTCGACCCGACTTCTTTAGCTATGGATTTTGAAAATCCAATGATCCCGGCTTTGGAAGCAGCATAATTGGCTTGGCCAGCATTGCCAAAAACCCCTACTACCGACCCCATGTTGATAATCGAGCCAGATTTTTGTTTCATCATAGGTCGTAAGATGTGTTTGGTGAGATTATATACAGATTTTAGATTGACATGGATGACCTGATCCCACTGCTCTTCGGACATACGGAGCATCAGCGAATCTTTGGTAATTCCTGCATTATTGACCAGAATGTCTATTTTTTCGAAAGCATCCACGACGTCAGCTACCAATTGCTCGGCTTGCTGGTAATCAGAAGCATCTGATTTGATGGCCATTACTCTGCCTCCAAATTGAGCTGCTTGTGCTGCTACAGCGTTTGCTTTTTCTTCCGATGATACATAAGTGAATGCCACATCTGCACCTTCTTTAGCAAATTGGAGTACAATCGCTTCTCCGATTCCTCTTGACCCTCCCGTGATAAGTGCTGTTTTTCCTTTTAATAATGCCATAGAATGTGTTTTGATGCAAAATTAAAATTTCACGGCTATTTATTGGAGTAAAGAGTGACGAAATATAGAAATTTTATTATTATTTTATTTTGTAAATGCAACATTATTGCATATTGATAGTTTATGTACTATATTTGCACCAGAATTACTCAAATATCTGTTTCTTATGAAATCTTTTTTTCAAATCAACGCCGATTCTGCTGGATTTTTTACATCCATGCTTTGTGCCGTACATTGCTCCGCAGTGCCAATCATGATTTCTATGGGCTTGCTTAGTACCGGATCGTGGCTGCACAATCATGCGATTGATTGGTTTGTGATTGGGATAGGAATCGTCATTGCATCCTATTCATTGGTTGGAGATTTTGTCAGAAAACACCGCAACCCATTACCTTTGACTATGGCTTTGGTGGGATTTGTACTTTTGTTGATCGGCATGATGGAGCACCATGGCTGGATGTTGGTATTGAGTGTATTAGGTGGCCTTTCAGTGGCTACTTCACATATGGTCAATCATCGATTGGGGAGAGTAAGTTTTGTCAAGACCGAAGGATAAATATTGCTTTTATTTGACCTAAAGACTACCGACCATCCCTTTAGACTGTTGCTTCCGCTCTTATTGATTCTATGTCCTGTATAGTCTTGGGCAATGGTTGGCCTAGTAGGTTGTATCCGCCCTCGGTGATGACAAAAGTCTCTTCGACCCTGATACCACTAAAATCTTTGTACTCTTCCAGCTTATTGTAGTTGATAAATTCGGTAAATCGACTCTCAGAGCGCCATAGATCGATGAGCGTGGGTATAAAATATATGCCAGGCTCTACTGTCAATACATAACCGACTTCCAATTTTTTGCCCAAGCGCAACGACTTCATACCAAATTGGGTGCTTTTGACGATCTCGTGATCATACCCTACATATTGTTCACCCAGATCTTCCATATCGTGTACATCCAGACCAATCATATGACCCAATCCACACTGGAAAAACATGGCGTGTGCACCAGCTGCCACTGCTTCATCAGTATCTCCGCTAGTAATGCCCAGTGACTTGAGCCCTTCAAAAATATTTTTACATGCCGACAAGTAGATGTCTTTGTAAGTGATCCCGGGTCGGAGCATATGTACGGCGGCTTCGTGGGTGTCCAGTACGATTTGGTATATTTCTTTTTGTCTGGTGGTAAATGTCGGTCCTACAGGCCAGGTGCGGGTCATATCACCTGCATAATGCATGTCAGTCTCACCACCTGCATCACATAAGATCATCTGTCCTTCGCGTATGGTATTGCCATGATAGTGATTGTGCAATGTCTCTCCGTTGACCGTGAGTATAGTAGCAAATGACAGATCACTACCTGCTCGCAGTGCTTCCATTTGTACCTGGGCAGCAATTTCATATTCTTTCATCCCGGGTTGGGCATAGGTCATCGCTGCCATATGCATATTAGCTGTGATGGTCGCTGCCTTATCCAATTCTATGATTTCAAGTGTGTCTTTGATAGATCTCTGTGCTGCTACCGCCTTTATCAGATTCAATGATGACATCTCTGAGACAATAGATGAAGG
>JBATLS010000343.1:0-2110 GCA_049289435.1 Saprospiraceae bacterium
CAGTACAAATGTATATCGCCCAAAGATAAGCACCAAACTTTTTTGTAAATATTTTTACATATATTATAATGTAATATATATATATATATATATATGAGTTAGTTAAGTATGGATGAATATTGATGAGATTGGGCGACATTTGCTGGCATCCCTATGGCAGTAAGGTCAAAGACATCAGCGAGGGGCTGATATCGGGGGTCGGTCCCGATAGCTATCGGGGCACAGACTTGGATCATCGGGGTAGGAGAGCTAAAATCGATTGCAACGAATTCTTTATGCTCTTCATCTTGATTTTTCAAAATGTGGATGATCATTAGTGACGGTAAAAGTTTATATTTGCATCACAAAAATTAACATCTTTACTCAGAATGGAATTTTAAACATACTCTTGACACCATTTTGTCATTCAATAAAAAATTATGGCCAGTAAGAAAAGAAAAAAAAATTTTATAGAGAAGAAAAAAGAAATGGTAAAAGTGGTCAAAGAGGAAACTTATCCCGCCAAGTCAAAATTTGCATTTTTGGATGGCTTCCTAAAGCCTCACCATTTTTTTACTGTATGTGCTTTTGTATTTGGGAGTTTAATTATGATTCTGACACCTCCTTTCCAAGTGGCTGATGAGCATACTCATTTTGATAGGGTATATCAACTGTCCAATTTTGAAACGGTAAGCCACACTGACAACAATGTAATTGGAGCATATATTCCTGCAAGTTTTGGAAAACTAGCCCATGATTTTAGATATCTAAGTTGGCAACCAAATAATAAAGTTACTAAAAAACAGATATTTGAAGCTTTGTCCGTTCCGTTAAATAAGAGCCAAAAATCTTTTCAGGCTATAAATGCCAGTGGGTATTTTTACTTCAGTTATTTACCTCAGCTACCGGTCATGTTCATAAGCAAATGGTTGAATTTTAATACTTTAGTCATATTGTATTTGGGTAGATTTGCTTCACTTTTGTTTTTTATAGTTTGCTTAAGGTATGCCTTGATAAGGATTCCGACAGCTAAATACTTATTGGCCAGCGTCGCCTTGATGCCGATGTGCTTAGCTCAAGCTGCTTCATTCAATGCGGATTGTGTGATATTTTCACTTTCATTTTTAGGTATATCATTATTATTAAAGAAGTCGTTCGAAACGAAACCAATAGTATTAGACTTGGATTTTTACCTTTTAATTGGGATTAGTGCGATCTATGGTGTATTAAAACCGACCTATTTGCCATTGGCATTTTTATTGCTTGGGTTAGCTGTCCGGTATTTCAGAAGGGATAAAAAGTTGATATATTACATTACTGGCACCTTAGTATTATCAAGTCTATTTACTTATGGTTGGAGACATTGGCTCGCAAGTGTATCAAGTCCAGAACCAAAATTATCCATAGCAAATGTAGGAGTGACGAATAAGGTTGATGCGTTGTTTCAAAACCCATCTATGATCGCAGAATTATTTCAGAATTCATTTTTATATTTTAAAGATTTTTATTTTAAAAGTACGATCGGAATCTTAGGATATTTGGATACACCCCTACCTTCCCAAGTATATACTATTTTTGCATTTTTGATAATCTTTTTAATATTTTTTGATTTTAATATTAACTACAAATTAAAAATCTTAGACAGGTTGATCTTTTTTTTATGTGGTTTTGGAGTTGTTTTACTTACGATCATTGGCATGTATGGATTCACCAGAGACGAAGCGGGTTTAGTTGCTGAGGGCGTTCAAGGTAGATATTTTATTCCTGCTTTGATGCCTGTCTTTTTGATCATAAACGGAGTTTTGCCTCTTAAAATTGATTTGATGAAATACAAGAGTTTACATACTGTTTTGTATCTGGCAATAATTTATTCTTTATATCTTACGGTCTCAACATTGGAGGTCAGATATTTTGGGTGAAAAACATCTGCCAGATTCAAAAATGGTGCGTCTATTTAATACCTAACTTTTGTATAATTATGAAGAAAAAATTTAAGTCACAACAAACAAATAAATCTACACCAATTGTAGAACATGTCAGTGAATCAATAACTTTAGAAGAAAGTCCTTTGATCGTTTTTGACAATAAAGTGAAAATCTTCTTGATATCCATGTTTTTGCTATATATATTA
>JBATLS010000344.1:0-6834 GCA_049289435.1 Saprospiraceae bacterium
ATTGGCAGAAAGGTCCATATTTTGCATATTGTAATAGGTATAGACAATCGTAGATACTGCCCATAACAAAGTAAATAAACTCACATGCGCTCCAAAGAACGGAATTTCATACCCAAGATGAAACAAAACGTCATAGGATGAAAGATCAGTCGCCCATAAGAATGGTTCCTGCCGGAAAGTAATGGAAGCAGGAAAAAACCGGAACAAAGCATACCATATAGGCATCTGCAGAATCATCGGAAGACAACCTCCCAGTGGACTTACGCCATACTCGCGATATATCTTCATGGTCTCCATCTGCTGCTTCTGCATGTCATCTTTATGCTTTTCCTTCAGATGTGCGAGCTCAGGTTTGAGTGCCCCCATTTTGGCCTGAGAATACAGCATCTTATACATGAGTGGATAGAGCATCATCTTGATGAGAAAGATGAGCAAAATGATCACGATACCTTTGCTACCTATATAATTGGACAGAAAATCAAAAAAAGGCCTTATTACCCATCGATTGATGGTACCAAATATGCTGGAGCCAAATGGTATAATCTCCTCAAGATCATTGCCATAAGCTTGAAGTCTTTTGAATTCATTTGGGCCAATGTACATGGCCATTTCAAAAGTACCATCGTTCAAATCGCTCATGGGTATCGAGATATCAGAACTGACCACTTTAACGAAATCACTGGTCTTATACTCCGTCTTTTTAGTGGTCATTACCCCACTGCTAAATGGTGCTGTTTTTCCTATGAGAGAAGTATTGAAAAACTGATTGACATGGGATACCCATTCGATACTCTTATCTTTCAGCTCTTTGGTATCATCTGATGTACAACTACAGTAATCCCGATCTTCTTCTTTTTCTTTAAAATATACAGTGGAATAATTCTGCTCGAACTGGACACCTTTTTCATATTTCTGTAGATGACCCTCCCAATACAAGGGCAAAGCCTTGGTACCATTGGCCACGATATTGCCCAATCCCTGAGAGTGTATGGTATAATTTAGATTGTAGCTACTCGCAGTAAGTTCGTATTTTTGCTCGAAGTAGGCTCCATTGCCAGCATCGGCTTTAAATGAAATGACGTTTCCTTTTTTCTCACTTTGAAAAAACAAATCGTCAGTATTTACCACTTTATTGCCAGCTCCAGGCACTGGAAGAGCATACGAAAATTTGTTTTGATCACTACTCATCATGGTGACCAATTCTTTACTTTCCTTTCCCGTACTGTCTGTGATGGTCTTGTAGTGCTTTTTCAGAATAGCCTCTTTGATACGTCCCCCTTTGCTGGTAAAGGTGATGCGGATCAAATCATTTTCTAATATTTCTTCTGTCTCTGCTCCAGTGGCTGAAATACCAAAAGCTCCATATTTAAAAGTATTCATCTGAGTGGACTGCGAATCACTCATCATAGTATTTGCAACTATAGTATCGGGAATCTCGCTTGATGATGCAATATTGGATTTTTCTATTGTTTGTTGAACCAAAGCGATCGAATCTCTTCTTCTATCGGCTTTTTCCTGTTCTTCTTTGGATGGGGCAGAGGTGATCGTCCACAGCATAAAAGTTGCCATGATGAGCACAATGCCAATTACTTGATTTCTTTCCATTAGGTCTATTGTCAAAATTTGCGCAAATGTACGGTTTGCATTCGACAATCAATGATAAAATAAGATTAAATATAGGTTTTATCGGATGAGAATTACTTGAAATTGATTAATTTTTTAATTTTGCAAATGTTAATGTCGTCTTATAAAAAATCATTTTCTCATTATAAAAACGAAACAAATATCATGGCCTATCCAAACATTTTTTCCACAGAAGTCACTGAAGATTGTATCTCCCGAATAAATAAACTGACCCCTGACAGCAAGCCACTATGGGGCAAGATGGATGTAGCAAGGATGCTGGCGCACTGTTGTATTACGTATCAATACGTATATGAGCCAGAAAAATTCAAAAAACCCAATTTTGTTATGCAATGGGTGCTCAGAACTTTTGTAAAATCCAGTGTTACCAATGATGTACCTTACGCTAAAAATATTCGTACTGCTCCCGATTTCATCATCAAAGATGACAAAGTATTCTCTGATGAAAAATCCCGTCTGATTCATTTTTTACATAGAAGTCAGCAAGATGGGGCATCTTTTTTTGACGGAAGAGAGTCCTTTTCTTTTGGCAAACTCAATATCACAGAGTGGAACAATATGTTTTACAAACACTTAGACCACCATTTAACCCAATTTGGAGTTTGACCTCTTTTTTGATTGCATGTAATCAAGTCCTGCCAACCCTTGCAATCCTCCAGTGTGAACGAACAAGATTTTGGTATCCACCGTAAAATAGTCTTTAGCAATCAAGTCTAACAGTCCGAACATAGCTTTGCCAGTATAGACATGATCAAGTGGAATATTCGTATCCATCCGGAATTTTGAGATAAAAGATAGCAATTCTTGATTGTATTTGGCATAACCTCCGAAATGATAGTCCGTATTCACAAACAATTTAACTTTATTTTTTTCTTTTGCAAGCTGGACAATCTGATCTTTCAAAAAGTCAGATTTTAAAGCAGAAAATACCAAAATTTTACTTTTTAATTTATCTGAATGTAACAGTCCCGCAGCAGTGCCCCCTGTTCCACCAGCCAGAACCATAAAATCAAATATTTCATAGTCTTGTGTACCTATTTCCTGGACCATCTCACTCACCCCTTTGATGGCCAGTTCGTTGGTTCCCCCTTCAGGAAGGACATATGCATTAGGATATTGACCCAAAATGGATATGACATCTGCAGATTTTTCTTTGAGTCTGAATTCTAAGCGACGCATGGGACATAGGTGCATACCCATCTTAGTACAAAACTGTAAAGTCGGATTGTATGGGTCTATATCTCCTCTTATGAAGCCGACTGACTTGACTCCTACCCCATGACATGCTGCCGCCACCGCATAAATGTGATTCGAAAAAGCACCGCCAAAAGTGACGATTGTTTCAAAAGATTCAGATTTGGCAAATGCAATATTGTATTTCAACTTTCGCCACTTATTGCCCGATACCAAAGGATGGATCAAATCATCTCGTTTGATAAACAATGAAATATTTTTTTCATTCAGTAATGGAAGGTTAATCTCCTGAATGGGGCTTGGAATTTTCGCTTCAAAAAGCTCATTCATCATAGATCACAAATATTTGATCCTAATGAGTACCGAGATACCTTGGCCATTCTCACTGTCAATAGTGATCTGTCCGTGGAGATAGTTGACCCTAGATTTGATGTTATCCAATCCCATTCCTTTGCGCTTTAGGTTATTCTGATCAAACCCTATACCATCATCTTCGTATTGTATGACCAATTCATCAGCTTCGGTGTTGATTTGTATCAATATTTCGTCAGCTTTAGCATGTTTGAGCGTATTGCTGAGCAATTCCTGGATGATCCTATATACAGTTAGCGAGATCATTTTGTCCAGTTTTTCGGGCATCATATAATACTGGAAGTCAACATAAGGCGATGCTTCACCTTCTATTCGATTGATCAGATCTTTGATGGCTGAGGTGAGACCAAGATTGTGTAGGGATCCAGGTTGTAGATTTCGAGATATATTGCGCACTTCGTCCACCGCAGTATCAAGGAGATGCTGGGCTTTGTTGTACTCTTTGAGTTCTGTCAGATCGCTTCTCTTAGACCGAACGTGGTCAAATTGCAATTTTATAGTACTCAGCAAACCACCCAGACTATCATGCAGGTCCTTGGCTATTCGTTCGCGCTCTATCTCTTGTCCCTCTATGACAAATCTCATGCTACTCATTTTGTAATTGGACTCCAGCTCACGGATTCGTTGATTGTTGATCTCTTCCTTTTGTTCGGTGATGATTTTTGTGGTAGTGATGCGCTGATCATAAAATTTGACGATAAAATAGATAGAGATGATCACTATGATCAAGCCTATTCCCAGTATATAAAGTGTCCTTCTCTGTTCGGTATTTTTCTCTTCGGCGTATTGCTTTTCAATTTTGAGCAATTCTATACTTGTTTGTTTATCCTTTGACCCATATTTAAGTGCCAGATTTGTAAATGATTCCAGTCGATTTTTGAAACTGATGCTGTCATTGAGTAAGGTATAACTATTCAGAAATTCATAGGCCAATTGTGGATTGTCTATCAAAGCATAAGTTTCTGCCAATTCCTTATATATCATTTTACGCAGCAAACTATAAGGCTTAGAAGGTAGCAGTTCATTTGCTTTTGAAAGATATTTGACGGCAAGTTCGTAATCTCTCCTGAGCTTGTTGATGTATCCGATATGATATAAGGATTTAGAAACGATGTCCAAATCTTCAAATTCGCTGCTTATTGTAAAAATTTTGAAAGCAGTGACCAAAGCACTATCAAGCTCTAAAGCCAATTCAAAACTGGTAGTTTTGTCAAATAAAATATTGGTCATCAACGTGGTATCTTTTACGATACTATTGAGTTCTTCAGCTTTTGTAAGATAAGCTATAGATTGTACACCTTCACCTTTTGCTTTGTATGTTTTGTTGAGATCAAAGTAAAGATGTGCCAACTTTTCAGGTCGATTCAGATCAGAATAAATTTGGATGAGATTGAGTAGGAGCGTGACAGACTCATCATAAAAGCCTGCATCAGTGTAGCGTCTGGCGATGGCATGATTGGTTTCATAGACGCCAAAAGTATCTCTGGTGATTTTGAAGTATTCAAGTGCTCTGCGGTAATATTCAAATGATTTTTCGTATTCGGCAAACACATCTCCTTCATAGTCAGCGAGTTTTACATATACCTCTGCGAGCGTCTTTTGATCGTTGTTGGCTCTGGCAATTTCCAATAGATAGGTCAGATCCTGATATGAATAGGATGAATCTTTTTTGAATTGGGCATTCAAAACATAGGTCAACGACCAAAAGAACAATATGGGAAAAAACTGTCTCAAATATATGCTTAGTTATTCCAAAAACGTAAAATTATGGTTATATATTGGTATTGTGCAAAATACCAGGATTTAATAGCAATTGGTTGAATGAAAAAAGAAAAGCCCTCAACTTTTTGAGAGCTCTTTCTTTTAATGCAACAGTCAAATCCCAATGAGTATTTATAATTTTATGATGTCAGAATGTCTTCTGAATTTCTGTATCTTAATGTTTGTTGATCAATATTCGAGTTGGGCTGGTACTTTGGGGTTATAATTGTAAGGAAAACTGCAATTTTTGTTTTATCGTTTTACCCATTGTACCTGTGCCCAACTCTCCTATTGTTCATTCCGTAAACCTAAAAAAGAAAAATTTATCATGCGGTCGATTCTTTAACCCTCCGCTATATTCTTAAAAAGAAGTATGATCGCTGTATTAAGTTACTATGTTACCAATCATACTCCTGACCAAGACTCGATATATTACCTTCTACTGTACTAATGTCTTCTTGCGTCGTAGCAGGATGGATGAAGTTAAGATTTTGGGCATCAGTCTCAGGTCGATGCAACATAGACCATTTTGGACCAATCAGACTGGACAATACCAGTATGATGGTGATGTAAGTCCTGATATCCAAAATCTTCTTCTTCATCTTATATTTTTATACTTAAATTACATTTTCAGGTGTTGAATACTTATCAACTTTTGATGATACAAAGATGCGGTCATTTGAAACCGCAAACATCAATGTAAACACCGATTTTTATATTTAAGGGTAAACCCGAACTTTTATAAGTAAAAACACAGTAACTTTGTACTCATATCCAATAAGCACTTGCTTATCTGAACCAAATCTAACCATGATACATATATTAATTGCCGATGACCACACCATGTTTGTAGATGGTATGGAATCAATCTTGAAGAATGAAGCAGATTTATTAGTAGTAGGCAGAAGCTACGATGGACCATCTGTGATCGAATTTTTAAAAACCAACTCCGTAGATGTAGTATTGCTTGATGTCAATCTCCCTGGGATGAATGGTATAGAAGTATGCAAAGAGATCAACGCCAATCATCAGACGGTCAAGGTGCTCGCCATCTCCATGTTTAATGAAGAAAGTTTCGTATCAGAAATATTAAACAACGGTGCCAAAGGATATATACTCAAAAATACCGGCAGAGAAGAATTGCTCAAAGCCATCCGAACAGTAGGAGGTGGTGCCTCGTACTTTTCGAAAGATGTCACCGAAACGATCATGAAGGGTCTGATGAACCAACGTAAAGCATCAGCGAAGAGTACTGCGTTTTTCCCCAAATTGTCAAGAAGAGAAAAAGAAGTATTAAAACTTATAGCCCAGGAATTTACTACACAAGAAATTGGGGACAAATTATTCATCAGTCTAAAAACGGTAGAATCTCACCGAAGCAGCTTATTGTCCAAACTCAACGCACGCAACAGCGTAGGCTTAATAAAAACTGCCATAGAAAACAATATGTTGGATTGATGGCGTATGTAACAAAACTTATTAGTAGGGTTTAACCACAAAGTGCACCATTATTTTTTTTAACCACAAAGGACACTAAGGTTTACACAAAGGGCACTAAGATTTTTTTAACCACAAAGGACGCTAAGGAAACCACAAAGTGCACTATTATTTTTTTTAACCACAAAGGACACTAAGGTTTACACAAAGGGCACTAAGATTTTTTTAACCACAAAGGACACTAAGGAACCACAAAGGACACCAAGATTTTTTTTAACCACAAAGGACACTAAGGGAATCACAAAGGACACTATTATTTTTTTTAACCACAAAGGACGCTAAGGTTTACACAAAGGACACTATTATTTTTTTTAACCACAAAGGGCACTAAGGGAAATCACAAAGGACACTAAGGTTATTTTTACC
>JBATLS010000345.1:0-2674 GCA_049289435.1 Saprospiraceae bacterium
GGAAGAAGATGCCGGCAAAAGCATTCACGACCAGCATGATTCTTTTTCTTTAGTAGATATCAATCGTGCCGGTGTGCCCTTGCTGGAAATAGTCACAGAGCCAGACTTCAGGTCGGGACAGGAAGTAAGTGATTTTATGGCAGAATTGCAGCGAGTAGTGCAGTATTTGCAAATCTCTGATGCCAACATGGAAGAAGGCGCTTTTAGGTGTGATTGCAATGTGTCGGTGAAGAAGATAGGAGTAGAAGTCCTCGGAGAAAGATGCGAAATCAAAAATATGAACTCCCGCAGATACGCCAAAAATGCCATAGAGTACGAAGCAAAGAGACAAATCGATGTGCTCGAAAGTGGTGGGGACATTCAAAAAACCACCATGCTCTATGATCCCATAGAAAATGTCACCCGCCCTATGCGCAAGAAAGAATCTGAAAATGATTACCGATATTTTCCAGAGCCGGATTTACCTCCCGTATCTTTGAGCCAATCATACATAGATGAGACCAAAGCATCATTGACCATGTTGCCTATAGACAGATATTTACTATTCTCAGAACAGTATCATCTATCTGCAGCTGATGCAGATTTTTTATGTGAAAATAAGTTGTGGTCGGATACCACTCTTGCTTTGATTGGCAAAACAGATCAGCCCAAAGAGTTGATCGAGCTAATGCTTAATAAAATCATCCCACATATTAAAGCTGAAAATATAGAAATAAATGAGCTAGGGGAAAGTTCCCATATTCTAAGCTTTATTCAAATGATTTCAAATGAAAAGGTAGCAAAATCCGCAGCATATCAGCATGTTTTCCCGCTATGGGTCGTCGATATCAGCCAATCCCCGGAGGTCATTGCCTCTTCTCTTGGTATGATCAAGAGTGATGACCAAAGTTTCCTGGATGAGATCATTTCTACTATTATCAGTGAAAATGAAGATAAAGTATCCGCCTATCAATCTGGCAAAACTGGATTATTGGGATTCTTCATGGGTCAGGTAAAACAAAAAGCAGGTGGGAGTGCAGATCCTGTGATCATGAAAGAAAAACTGGAAGCCAGGCTTAAGAAATAATCAACCTTTAGTTTTATAATAAAACCCTATAAATGGTCCTTAAGGGTAATGGAATGTTAATTCTAATTATATATTTACAAAAAACAGGATATTTTTACTCAAATAGCATGATATCTTATCAGAATTACTATTTTTGCGCAAATTTTTAAAAAATCCAATTATGGCACAAAGAAAAGGAAAATCTACTGGCAATACAGATGAAATCGTAGATGTAGTAGAAGTAAAAGGAAGCCAACCAAGTGTAAGCAGTTTTATAGACAATAATCAGAAATTGTTATCAATGATAGCAATGGGAATCGGAGTTATAGCATTGCTTTATGTAGGTTACAAATTTTTATATATCGGCCCCAGAGAAAAAGACGCAGTCAATGCCATGTATAAGGCAGAAGAAGTATTTGCTAAAGACTCTTTTGCACTTGCTCTTGAAAGCCCAGGCGGTGGATTCGAAGGTTTCTTAGACATCATCGACAATTATAGTGGTACCAAAGCAGCTAATCTCGCACACTATTATGCAGGTATTTCTTATTTGAATTTAGGAAAATACGAAGATGCCATCACTTATTTGGAAGATTATTCTGATGATGATGAAGTGACTTCTATCACGAAAGCAGGAGCTTTGGGCGATGCCTATGCTGAGACTGGTGATAAGGACAAAGCACTGTCACTATATCAAAAGGCAGCAGGTGCAACTGAAAATGACCTATTGACTCCTTACTATACCCACAAGCTTGCCATGCTATACTACTCCCAAGGCAAAACTAAAGAAGCGGTGGAGCAATTGGAGATTATAAAATCAAAATATCCTGACTCCAACGAATACAGTCAAGCTGAAAAACTCCTGGCAAAGCTTCAATAAATAAGTGCAAAATAAAACACTATAGGCAGAATTTACGTTTAAATTCTGCCTTTTTTATTTTCCAAAAATCTGATCAGCCCTATGCCCATCAAAAAAAATAAAAACCTGTCTGAAACTCATCAATCAGATATGCTGCCGTTGCAAAATAGTAAAATCGGCATCGTGACCGCTCAATGGAATCAAAACATCACTTTCTCCATGCGGGATGCGTGCTTGGAAGAATTGAAAAAATATGGACTTACTGAAACCGATATCATTTCTTATGAAGTACCCGGAGCTTTTGAGCTCCCCATAGCTGCCAAAATGTTGTTATCTGGCAAATCACTGGATGCGGTGATTTGTATTGGGTGTGTGATCAAAGGGGAGACCAAACATGATGAATACATCAGCAATGCTGTGGCATCAGGTATCATGACACTCTCGATTGTCTCGGGCAAACCCATCATATTTGGGGTGCTTACGCCCAATGACATGCAGCAAGCGATGGACAGATCAGGAGGAGCACACGGAAATAAAGGAATAGAGGCAGCACATACTGCCATCAAAATGATCCACATGGCCAAAGATATAAAATCGACAGGCAAGAAGAATATTGGATTTTGATGTATTGACTACCAATGACCAACATCAATCAATATAAAAATATCCCATGAAGCTAAGTATCATTGAAACCGGCAAATTTAAACTTGATGGCGGTGCTATGTTTGGCGTAGTCCCCAAAAGAATGTGGCAAAAATTACATCCTGCTGACG
>JBATLS010000346.1:0-3087 GCA_049289435.1 Saprospiraceae bacterium
CATAGAGACCATTGCTAAGCAGACAGAAAAACAAATGTTGAAGCAGGTGACATTATTTGATGTATATGAAAATGAACAAACATTGGGTATGGACAAAAAATCTTATGCTGTTTCATTTTTGTTCGAAAACAATAAAAAGACCCTTCAGGATAAAGAAGTAGATGAGGTGATGGATAGGATGTCGCATCATCTGGAAGATAAAATCGGGGCTTTGATAAGAAAATAGAGATATATTATAAATAAACATTATCTTTGATGGAAAATCTGGTTCAAAATCTGGATGAAATACTTTTGAAAGTCCAATTACTACATGATGGCTATCTGGGTATTTTGTCAAAAAATGAAAATTTAGAATCAGAAATCAACGATCTAAAAGTAGAAGTTGAATCGTATAAATCAGAAATATTAACCTTAAAAAAGGAAATAGAGAAGAAAGAAGAGAGCGTAATCAAATCAACGTTATCGCCAACAAACGATAAAAGCCTGGCAGAAGCGAAAGACTCATTGTCCATCAATTCAGAAATGAGCAATGACAAAATCAAACTGCAATTGGATGAATTTATCGAAGATATAGATCAATGTATTCAAATCATACAAGCCAAAAAATAACCATGGAAGATGATCTGAAGACCATAAAAATAATCATTGCAGGAAGAATTTTTCCTGTCAAAGTCGATGCTCAAGAGGAGTTGAGAGCAAGGAAACTTGAGGAAGAACTCAATCAGAAAGTGAATGAATTTCAGGCTACTTACCCTGGGAGAGATAAGCTGGATTGTGTCATCATGACTTTACTTACCTATGCATTTGATCTTACACAGTCTTCGCCTGTATCTGACATGGTATCTGTAAATGAAAAAATACATGCCATCAAAACTATGCTACAGGACTTGCCAAATCGTTGATTACCAACACTCTGCATGATTCCAGATCTATGACCTTGATATAAGCATTGCCCGAAAGGGTATTTTTATCATCATTAAAAACATAGTACATATGGATTGGATAGTTATGTTATTAGTTTGTTCAGTAGTGGGAGGTGGCTTGAGCTACTTGGTCATACAGACGCTATATAAAAACAAAGTCAAAGAAGCCAATGATAAGGCCGATATCACGCTCAAAGAAGCAGCACTGACTGCCAAAAGAAAGATCGAAGAAGCTGAGATAAAAGCGGAAAAAATCACTTCCAAAGCAGAGCAACACAATGATGCTATCAAACAGCGAAAAATTCAAGAGACCAGAGACAATTTTTCAAAGCTCAAATCTGAGTTCGAATCCTGGAAAGCTGAACAAAAAGTCGAAATCAAAGAGCGTGAACTAAATGCTGTCGCTCTGGAGAAAGACCTGAAGATCAAACAGGATAGCATGCTGGCGGAAGCAGAGACTCTGGAGTCCAGAGAACAGGATGTAAACGATATCAAGGAAAATCTGGATATACAGATGAAGATCGTGGCTAAGAAAAGAGAAGAACTAGATACATCAAATGAACGATTTATCAAAGAGCTGGAAAATATCGCTAGATTGAGTGAGCAGCAGGCCAAAGATCAATTGCTGGAAGCAGTCAAGGCAAAATCTGAAAATGATGCTCTGGCTATTGAGAAAGAAGCCATCACCAATGCCTATGCCAATGCCAACAAGGAAGCAAAAAAGATAGTCATCCAGACGATCCAAAGGATGTGTGCAGAATATACGATTGAAAATACTGTGTCCGTATTCAGCCTGGAGTCCGACGAAATCAAAGGCCAAATCATAGGAAGGGAAGGGAGAAACATCAGAGCCCTTGAAGCAGCCACAGGCGCAGAGATTGTCGTCGATGATACTCCTGAAGCGATCGTCATATCGAGTTTTGACCCCATCAGACGAGAGTTGTGTCGTCTGGCACTCAAAAAACTGGTAGCGGACGGACGGATACATCCCGCCAAAATAGAAGAAACTGTCGCTAAAGTCAAAAAGCAACTGGAAGAACAGATCATTGAGATAGGGGAGAGGACCATCATTGATTTGGACATCCATGGATTGGCGCCTTATCTGGTCAAGATGGTGGGGCGTATGAGATTTCGGTCTTCATATGGTCAAAACCTGCTCAAGCACTCTATCGAGACGGCTAATCTATGTGCCACCATGGCTGCAGAATTGGGACTCAATCCCAAGCAAGTCAAAATGGCTAAACGTGCCGGACTTTTACACGATATAGGCAAAGTAGCTGAGGAAGATTCTGAATTGTCACATGCACTACTTGGTATGGACATCTGCGAAAAGCACAAGGAGCATGCCGTGATACTCAATGCTGTGGGTGCCCACCATGATGAGATAGAAATGAACAATATCATATCTCCCATAGTGCAAGCTTGTGATGCCATATCAGGAGCTCGACCAGGTGCTCGTAGAGAAATACTGGAGAGCTACCTCAAGCGCATCGGCGAACTAGAAGAATTGGCACTATCATATGACGGCGTCCAAAAAGCATACGCCCTACAAGCAGGTAGAGAATTGAGAGTCATAGTAGAGTCCGAAAAAGTCACAGATGACTACGCAGATGATTTGGCATTTAAGATCTCACAAAAGATCCAAGATGAAATGCAATACCCTGGACAGGTCAAAGTGACAGTGATCAGAGAAAAACGAGCTACAGCTTTTGCGAGGTAGGATCATCCTTTTTTTTTTAAAAAAAATATCAAGCATCGTTATTCATTTAGCGATGCTTTTTTTATGCGTAATTTTTTTTTAAAAAATTTGAAATGTAAAATTTTGTCATTGTATGAATGTGTGTTACATTTACACTAAGATAGCATGTATTGCCAGATGCTGTCTGTATAGAACCAATTTTTGTTAATTTAAAGCCACCTGAGATGAAAAAGTATATATTTTCTTATTTTTTATCATGCACATTATTTTTTTTAAATGGGCAATCATTTTTAGATTATTCGATTGTGAGCAGCAGTGGAGGAAATACCACTATTTTGGTTCGTGCTCAAGGTGTCACACCATTTGGTAAAGGCATTTCAGGAGGCCTTTCCTTAGACGGTGGGTCGACCTATCCGTATGGTTGGGGTGCATTCGATTATGATAGTGATTTGGGTGGTGGTAATC
>JBATLS010000347.1:0-2345 GCA_049289435.1 Saprospiraceae bacterium
GGCGGTGGCACTACCTTTGATCGGATCAGAGAGCTCAGCGGCACCAGCAAGCGAGGTACTACGATGCTGGGGTTGATCCAGGCGGCACAAGGCATAGGACTGGCAGCAGAAGGTTTTAGTGCGGAGATCATCCATCTACAGGAATGTAAAGACCTGTGCATACTACACATCATCAAGGATGAGCAGATGTATCACTATGTCCTTTGCTACGGCTGGGACGAAGGCAAGCAGGCTTTTGTGATCAGTGATCCGGCAGAGCTGACTCCAACTTACCTGACCAAGGATGCGTTGGAAAAAATATGGCAGTCCAGATCACTGGTCCTATTGAAACCCACCGATGCATTTGTCCAACACAAAGAGACCCATCAACAAAAATGGCAGTGGATAAAGGATGCACTGCGACAAGACATCAATATTTTGTCCACAGCCCTGGTATTGGGGTTGATCACTGCTGTGCTTGGGTTAGCTACCGCCATATTTTCACAAAAGCTCATAGACGACATACTTCCCGCCAAAGATGCCTTGCGATTGTTTAGCGGGGTAGCACTTTTGACCTTCTTACTACTGATGCGATCGGGATTGTCTTATATACGATCCACTTTTCTCATCAGGCAGAGCAGAGATTTCAATACCCGCATCATAGATTATTTCTACTCCAGTATCCTGCATCTGCCAAAGTCATTTTTTGACAATCGTAAGACGGGAGACCTGATCGCCCGTATGACTGATACTCAGCGGATACAGCACACGGTATCCATGCTATTTAGTACAGCCATGGTCCATATACTTTTGGTAGTGGTCTCGGTGGCTACTATCTTTGTATATAGCGCCAAGATAGGTGGTATATCGTTGCTGTGGATTCCTGTATATGGTTGGATAGTCTATATATTTCATCATCAGATCATCGCTGGGCAGCAGATGGTGATGGGTTCATATGCCCGGAGTAAGAGCAATTTTATAGACACCATACAAGGGGTCGATGATATCAAAATCAGAAATAAACAATCACTGTTTGTATCTGTCAATAAGACGATATATGGGATGTTCCAGAAAGCCATATATGACCTGTCCAAAATAGGTCTTAGATACAACATCACTACAGAGATAGCTTCTGTAGTATTTACCGTGGGGGTGCTCACCTGGAGTGCGATAGACGTGATTGATGGTGGTCTCACGATCGGTGGCTTTATGGTGATACTGCAGATGATCGGTATGCTGATGTCTTCGGCCAGTCAGTTGGCAGCTACCAATATACAGATACAGGAAGCAAAAGTTGCTTTTGACCGTATGTACGAATTTACCTCTATCCCCGAGGAGAGTGCTTCTGATCAGGAAAATAGTCACGCACAGATCACAGATTTTGCAGAAATAAAGGGCATTGGATTGAGTTTCAGATTTCCAGGCAGGCCTTTGATCATCAACGATATCAATTTTAGTGTCAAAACTGGCGAATGGATTTCCGTGATAGGGGAGAGCGGCAGTGGCAAGAGTACGCTCATGTCAATATTACAAAAATTTTATCATCCTGAGTCAGGAAGTATCAAAGTCAATGGTATAGATCTGGACTTGATTGCTACACCATCATGGCGAGCCAAATTGGGTGTGGTATCGCAGGACATCAAGATATTTAATGGTACACTGCTCGACAATATTTTGCTGGGCGAACCACTGACAGATCCTGCAGCCATAGAGATTTTTTTTACAGACTATGGATTTGACCAATATTTTGCTAACTTTCCAGCAGGATATGCTACATTGTTGGGAGAGGATGGTATCAATATTTCAGGTGGGCAGCAGCAGTTGGTAGCCCTTGCCAGAGCCTTGTACCACAGACCACAATTGATATTGCTGGATGAGCCTACTGCAGCTTTGGATAGAAATACCGAACACTTTGTTTTGGAACTTCTGCAACGACTTAAGAAGGACACCGCTATCATTACGCTCACGCATCATATACTGACTGCCAGACGGTCAGATAGAATATACATTCTGGATCAGGGATCATTCCATATCTCTGGCACTCATGACGAGTTGCTGACGCATCAGGACAATCTATATGCAAAAGCATGGTCGGATTATGCAGTGTAGGGTTGGGTGATGTAGTTTTGGGTTTTGACTCAGAAAGAATGAAAATTTATACATACTCTTAGTTTCAAGTCTTTTTGCATCAATATTTGCACCAAATACTGCTGGTGGAATAGGAACATATGATCTAGCAGCGTCAAATGATTGTTTTGAGTTATGATAAATTGAGACCTGAAGTGTATGAAAAGTTATTTTAAATTTGCTTCAGGTTTTAGTTTTATACTTAAAGTAAATTAAATTGCAAAAATATATAATTTTAA
>JBATLS010000348.1:0-4094 GCA_049289435.1 Saprospiraceae bacterium
TGGTATTTTCTATCGTAAAATGGTTTTACCTGAGCGGAGGAAGTGGGCTGGTATCCATGACCAATAGTGTCTCCGCTGGCTTCAGTATCCTATTGTCGATCATTATATTTGTAATCATCATTTCGAGCGATAAGTCACACTTTGAAGATATTTACGTGGATTAAGCAAGTGAGCAAAGATATCATTTCCATGAACCATCTTCACGATGAAATATTAACTTTTTGCCATACTCACGCTGATCATGACAAAGCCCTAGGTATGAAGGCTTATATGAAGGGGCAATTTGAATATTTTGGGATCTCTGCCCCACTTCGTAAAGCATATGTCAAAACTTTTAAGAAAAAACATACATTGACCTTAGATGAGCATTTGATCTGTTTGATATACAAATTGTGGTCCGATCCGCACCGCGAATGTCAATATATCGCCATGGATATACTCAGTCTATTTTCCAACAGTCTGAATGCTACTCACATCCCACTTTTGGAGGCATTGGTCACCAATAAATCATGGTGGGACACAGTGGATCTAATTGCTTGCAATATGGTAGGCAAAGTATTTTTACATGATCTTACTTGTCGTGACCAATATATTTACACTTGGATAGAAAGTCAAAATATGTGGCTCAATAGGACTGCCATCATTTTTCAACTCAAACACAAAGAAGCTACGGATTGGGATATAATAAGAGATGCTATTATTACTCATGAACAATCTAAAGAGTTTTTCATACGCAAGGCTCAAGGATGGGCACTGAGACAATATAGCAGAATAGCACCTATAAAAGTCATTGACTTTGTAGAGTCACATCCCGCTTTATCAGGATTGACAAAAAGAGAAGCGACTCGATTGATCAAAAAGTGATTATTCCTACTTCCTGCAAAGGTGTATTGACCTGCACTTTGCAGCAAAATATCATGGATTAGTCACAAGGTACCAACATCTACAAAATAGTCAACTTACCTCTTTTGATCCTTCCAGTCTGCATTACAGTATAAATATACATTCCTGATGCAAGATCGGATATATCTAGCATCTTGTCCCCCACCAACAAATCAGATGTAATCATCGCTCCCGACAGATCATGAAGTTGAAAAATATATGATCCATCTACGCCTTCTATCGTCAACCACTCATTGGCTGGATTTGGATAAATCTTAAGATCAGGAAAATGAATTTCTGCTATAGAAACAAGTCCTCCATTTTTAATAAAATAATCTTTGTTAGGTGCAACAAAACCATTGGGTAGTGGCCCAGATTGAGTTGTGCCTTTGATACTGCCAGAAGCATTGCGAAACACACACGCCACCCAAAAAGGATATTCATTGGCTGTCAGCCCATAATAATCTTTCGGTCGCAACTTGATCTGCCATTTGCCAGGTTGACCCGGCACTGGTGACATCAATCCGATGCCATCATCTTTGCCCCAGGTGCCCACTACTTTGGACCAGGCTGTGGATTCAGGCGATGACGTATTGATCGTTCCCACGCTGCTATGCATGTATATTTTATCAGTGATTGCAAGTTCTCCATTTCCTTGTCGGGCATCAAAAATGACAGTAATTTCAGTATTAGCTTCAAATGTCTGTGGTTGGATCGTCACAATTGGTTGATCTGATTGTACTTTTACAAATACCATTTGATCTCTGAAGCCAAATCCTCTTTGGGAATTATCTCCATTTCTAAACCACATACCAATTCGGTCTATCTCCTGATTTTCGGCAATAGCATAATATGTTTTTGCTGTCAATGATATTTCCCACAAGTCGGTTCCGATTTTTTTCATTTGACCAATTCCATTGTCAATCAAGTTGCCTACAACATTGGTCAATGTGTTGCCCATCACACCATTTAGCACCAATCCAGAATGTATATATACTTTTTCGGCCCCGATTAGTCCCGCTGTACCGCCTCTGGTCGCCTTGGTAGCATCAAATCTGATGGTGATTTGGTCATTTTTGTTGAATGGAAACGGGGTGATCGTGACAGGCTGGTCAAATATGGCCACAACATCAGGCTGTCCATTACGCAATCGTTTGGAAGTATAGATATGCCATTCTCCTGGTTGCAGAGATATCAGTTGATTGGCATTAATTACCGAGATAGAATCTCCAGAAAAATAGTCGTACCACCTTCCTATCTTGGCAAACCCACCATCTACCGATTGATTTTGCAATGAATAATTGCCCACCACTACCAAATCTATCTCTGGTGTATCATAAGTGAGCCGCCTTATATCTCCACTATGTTTGTGATTCGTCACAGCGGTAGCGAGTACTTGAGGAGTGATGGAATTGCGAACGTGCAAAATGCCTTGATAGGTCTTATAAATATGTTGTCTAAGCGAGTCAGTATAATATGAAAGTCCTTCGCTTCCCCATGGAAGTGGCTTTCGCCCCACCCTTCCATTAAAATTGATATCGACATCATACCCCAATTCATCAAATTGCCACATCATTTTAGGTCCTGGTTGCAAAAGTAGAAAAGCAGCAGCCATTTTTACCCTCTCGTACATAATCACTGTATCCTTTACATTATAGAGACCTGAGTATCTACCTTCCGTGAGACAATGTTCGGCCAGTCTTCTTTCATCATGACTATTGACCAAAGTCACATGCGTAGTAGCATCTACATCATAGAAGCTACCTGAAATTTCACCAACTGTCGCAGGAACAAAATCATAGGACTTATTTCTCCACATTTTCATACCGTAATTTCCCAACTCTGCCTCTTCGTTTGCAGGGCTCCAATGCTCCAATATCACATAAGCATCATAAACGTGTGTTCTGATTTGATCCATCATCCGCTTTAAGATGACTATTCTTGATGCATCATACCCATCGATACTCCCATTTGGTGCATAATTGGTAAAACCTTTTGTAAAGTCAAATCTGAAGCCATCTAAGTGGTATTCATTGAGCCAAAAAGCATTGACTTGATCTATAAAATCTTGCGTATAAGGGCTTTCATGGTTGAAGTCATACCCCCACTGATATTGCCCTACATATTCTTTGTTGAACCAGGGATTATCAGCAGCAGGTTTGTTGTTTAGTTTGTCAAAATACATCTGCACCATCGGACATTGACCAAAAGCATGATTAAGCACCATATCGAGAATCACAGCAATCCCATGTTGATGAGCCACATCTATGAATTGTTTTAGCTGATCTTTGGTACCATAATATTTGTCAGGTGCAAAATAAAATGAAGGATTGTACCCCCATGAATCATTGCCTTCAAACTCGTTGATCGGCATAAGTTCAATCGCATTGACACCCAATCGTTTGATATAAGATATGGTATCTATCAAATCCTGATACCAATGTGATTGTAAAAAATCTCGCATATGCAGTTCGTAAATGACCAGATGATTGACATCCGGTTTTTTCCAGTTTGCTTCTGACGTTGACCAGTTGTACTTACTTTGTTGCGTCTGCAGGACTGATGCGATCCCATATTCCGTTCGATTGTAGGTAGGAAGGTCAGGATATATCATTGACGGTATGTATTGATCATTCCAAGGATCTGCTACTTTTTCGGTATATGGGTCGGCTACTTTGATGTTGCCATCGATCCAAAACTGATACACATATTGCGTCTGTGGGGTCAAGTTGGTGATTTCTAACCAAAACCGCTCTCCATCGGGTGATTTCTTCATCAGATATAGATCATTGGTCTGCCAGGCTGTAAAATCACCTACCACATAGACAAAGTCTTTGTGAGGAGCAAGCAGGACAAGCGTGACACGAGTTGGATCTGTGGGGTGATAATTGACGCCATTTTTCATTCCGGGCGGCACGGGAGCTATCACACTTACCCTTTTGATGACAATGAAATGATCTTGAGTCTTTTCGAGAGACTGGCCATTGATGGTGGCGGTAATCTTTATTTTTATATTGCCCGAAGTAGTTGGAAAATATGAATGAGAAATACTTTGAGCATTAGTCACACTCTTGATAAATGAGTACCCAGATCCAGTATCTAACCATAATGACATAGAAGTAGCTGTCGATGATGATTCTGCTATAATAGAAAGATGCTCACCACTATTTATGCTTGACTCAGCCCCCGAAGGTGAAACGAGTGTTATAAAA
>JBATLS010000349.1:0-1769 GCA_049289435.1 Saprospiraceae bacterium
ATTTTTGAATGAATGTATATAGCCCATCGAAGTGACTATTTTACCGTCATCCGAGGTGTAAAGAAAATCGCCCCCAGCATTTCTACCATAGTCTGACGAAGAAAATCCACCATCTTTCCACCCCTGTCTATTGAGAAATATGCCTCTTACCTGTGATCTGGTAAACACTCTTTGTTGGAATGCAAATGCACTAAAATTGTCCGCACCTTGGTTACTGATATTTTGGGTCTGCATATTGAAAGTACCGATCCTCAGAGACTCAGATACATTGCCGGTAAGTCTGGCACCGTACAAGATGGGAATGGGCTGTCCCGATGGGTCAAGGCCTATGCGCCTGGAGTAAAATGCCTGATCTGCTCCCTGCCCAAAATTATTGAAGATATCGTTGTTTTCAATAAAAAATTGTCTCCTTTCCGGAAAGAAGATATTGAATCTCGTAAGGTTGGTGACCTGGACATCTACTTCTACCTGAGAGAAGTCAGAAAAACTGGTTAAGTCCAGATTGAGTGAGGAGCTCAAGGCTATTTTGGCGTCGCCTCCAGCTTGCAGTTTTCCTTTGCTTTCGGTAGCAGTTTTGTCATACCTCAAGGATGTGTACGGAATTAGGGAGATATTGCCACTGGCCTTTTTGGGGGCTACATCCCACCGCATCGTACCATAGAAGCCAATGTCCTGAAAGTCAAATTGCCTCGGCACCGGAGACCAAACACTCTGCTCATTGCTCCCTGGATCTATGCGTACAAAATTGACTCGCCAATCTGTGATATCATCCTTATATCTGATGCTCTTAAGTGGTATTTTCATCTCTACCATCCAGTGGTCGCTATGTCTGGTGACTGCAGAGTACCATCTGTTGTCCCACGATCCGTCAGTATTGGCGGCAGAAATGATCACTTCTGATTGTGCATTCATGGCATTGACGCCAAATCCGTATCCACTGGCTTTATTGCCTACGGGATCTATGAGTATGGCAAACTCATCACTGGAGCCAAAAGCATCTCGCTTGAGCGTCTGAATGATGTAGTCATCATCATCAAAACAAGTAGCCAGTACGTACAGAAATGTATGATCATGCACCATTCTCACTTCTGTATTTCTACTAGGCTTGGCATTGTCAACAGGCGACGTGAGTATAAAGTCTGCAGCTATTTGAGTTTGCTTCCAGATAGATTCTGAGTCGAGTCCATCGATGTCTATTGGTTCATCGGAGTACATCAACTGATAGATAGGCGGAGATGTAACTACCGATTGGCTAAAAATACTCCCAAAGTTTAATAAGCAAATAATACTACTTAAAAGGCTGATACGATTCAAAATACTTAGATTAATGGTACGAATGTATCATCAAAAGTAAACAAAAGGTTACACAATTGTTTATTTGACCAACTCAAATCCAAAACCATCTGCAATATTTTTTTCCCAGATGGTCAAAGTGTCCTTATTTTTGATGCTAAAACTATAGGAATAGGTATCATGTAGGAAGATCTCCATGCCTTCACCATTGGTTACAATCTTATAGGGAGCTTTGCTGGACGGTGGGCTTACATTCCACTGTCCGGTATATTTGTTTTCAATCTCCAGCATAGAGTCATGAAATTTCCAGGTGATATCTCCTTTGGGAAAAGACTGATCTATCCCCGCAAATCCACCACTGGCACTTACAAGATACCAGTTGCCATCCAGCACATCTTTGGTCTCAGGATCTTGGCAGGAGATGACTGACATGTTGAACATGAGAAATAATAAAAACTTGGATGAAAATGTCATAA
>JBATLS010000350.1:0-6949 GCA_049289435.1 Saprospiraceae bacterium
TCGAAAAATTGGTGATATATTTTTGTTTTCGGTTTGAGCATAAAATAAATATGGAGCCAACAGAAAAATAAGAATAACAAATATATAATTGCGCATACTCAACAAATTTTATTAGCAAATTAAGGAAACTTAGGTTTATTTAGTTCTGCGAATATTATCGTGATGTTGCACTATATTACCATTGTTTAATTAGAAGTGATGGGCCTATTAAGTTGTCCCTCAAAACATTCATTCTTCGGGCTATTATTTAGCGATTCATTTTCATCTTTTGACCCTTTCCTAATCCACCAGTCTCTTTACCTCAACAAATAGGGGACCCTTCGCCAATCTTTCAGTCTTAATATACACCTGAAAATTTCCAGTGACCTCAGGCAAAAGCAAGTTATGAAATACAACTTTATTTTGAGATTTTAACACGGGCAATGTCATATGTAATTCATTGTATTTAAGATGAACTATTCCGTCAGTTTTTATCTCAGGCAAATCAATAGTTACTTCATATTTACCCTTTGATGTTGTCACCCTCCAATATCCTAATTCATTTTGTGAAATCACTCTAGGGCCTCCCCAATCAAATCGTGAAAGGTTTACTGACAATTGGGTTGGACTGCCAAGGAATATCCTCTGAATACCTTTAGAATCGCGCTCTTCAGTCACATCATCGAACCAATCTTCATATTGAGATAATAAATTTTCTACTATTTCAGGATGTTTTTTAGCCAAATTTATTCTTTCGCTGGTGTCTTTTTCTATATCATACAGTTCAAGGTTATCCAGTACAACTTTAAGTTCAGAGTCCGTGGGTTGGTATAGTATATGATGTGGGTCGTCATGTGGGCTTACTAACTTATACTTTTGTGTGCGTACAGCAAAGTGCATGTATTTAAATACAGTGGGGCCATAATGCATCTGAACAAAAAAGGGCCTATCATCCAGATATGTTTGATTCCCTTTCCATAGTGGAAGCAATGATTTTCCATCAATATTTATATTTCGGCCTAAAGGAATATCGCAAACATCCAAAATGGTGGGGAGGATGTCAATAACAGTCCCCATAGTTTTCACTTTATTCCCCTTTCTTAATCTATTAGGCCATTTGACCATAAATGGAACCCGAATTCCACAATCATACACACTTGTTTTTGTTCCCCTCAGATTATTAACCCAACGACCAGGATATACATCATTTTTAGACCTTCTGTCTCTGGGACCGTTATCAGATAAAAAAATGATGATGGTATTATCTTCAATTCCAAGTTTTTTAATTTTCGCAAGTATCCTACCTACATTATCATCGATATTTTCTATCATCCCATACGTCAAAGCATTATCTTCGTGCAAGCCCAATTTTCTGAATCGATCAGCTCTTTTGTCAGGTACCTGAAGAGGAAAATGAGGTAAGTTGGTTGTTAAATAAACAAAAAAAGGTTGGTCACTTTTGGTATCTATAAAATCAAGTGCCGCATCTGTAAATATATCGTCACAATAACCTTGATACTTTTTTGAAGTGTTATTGTGTTCCAGTATTGGGTCAAAATACGTATTACCAGGAGGACCCGCATCTTGCCCTATACCACCTCCTTTGTGCACCAAGGCCTCCTGAAATCCTTGGTCAGTTGGTCTCATTGGACAATTATCGCCCAAATGCCACTTACCAAATATTCCGGTACGATAACCATTTTCAGATAATATTTCTGCCATTGTTACTTCTGATGTATTCATCAAATGATCCACTTGCGTTACCCCCACAACACCCGTGCGATAAGGATATCTTCCTGTAAGTAATGCAGCCCTTGTTGGAGCACAATTTGGATACGAAAAAAAATGGGTCATCTCAATACCGTCTCTTGCAATCGATTCGATATGTGGTGTTTTCAAATATGGGTTACTATGAAAACCGACATCACCATATCCCTGATCATCTGTTAGCATGATGATCACATTTGGTTTAGCTTGGGACATAAGTATCGCTGGACTCATCACTGTGACGAACAAAATCATTATCATGGTTGGCAAATAAACACGTCCAACTGTTAAGATGAAAATTAGATGATCATTATATACTTTGTTAATTTGCATTTCTATTCAATTTCAAGTTTTTCGACTTTGCCTAATAGCAATAAATAAGAGCAAAAACCTACAAATGCTAAAAAGCCCACATACAATAAAGCAGGTTCAAAACTACCATCCTTAGCCAGATATCCTATTACAATGGGTGTAATCACTGCCGCTAAACCTCCAATAAAATTAAATACCCCGCCTATCAGACCAATAAGCCTGTTAGGGGATATTAAAGATACAAAAATCCATGTAATAGAAGCCAAGCCATTTCCAAAAAAAGCTAGCGATAGAAAAAATATAATTAGGAAGGTGCTATCTGTATAATTGGCTCCGATGATAGACACTGATAATAACATACCTATGAGCACAGGTGTTTTACGTGCAAATTCGTTAGAATACCCTTTCCTTATCAAAAAGTCGGATGTAAATCCTGATAAAAGAACTCCAACAAATGCAGCTAAAAAGGGCAATGATGCCAACAGTCCTGATTTAATAAAATCAAGTCCTCTATATTTTACCAAATACGTCGGAAACCAGGTTAGGAAAAAAATAAATAACGAACCAAGACAAAATTGTCCAAGATAAATGCCCCATAATTTTTTATGCACTAGTGCAGTCTTCAAATCCTGAATAGTAAACTTACTTACTGTTTTTTCATCACTATCATCTTTTAATAAACCGCCTCCTTGTTTAATATAGTCTAATTCAGAAGGACTAATGGAAGGGTGATCCTGAGGGTCTCTGTAGAAAAAGTACCATATCGCCGCCCAAAAAATACCTATGATACCAGATATAATAAAAAGTCCTCTCCACCCATATTGATTCTGAATAATTATAAGAACTGGTGTCAAAAATGCAAGACCAATAAACTGACCTGAAGTATATACTGCAATGGCAGATGCACGCTCTTTTTCCGGAAACCAACTCGTCACTATCTTATTATTGCAAGGATATGATGGAGCCTCAAATAAACCAATAGCTGCTCTACATCCTATTAATGCCCCAAGTGAATTAACAAAACCTTGGATTAACGTAGCAATAGACCATAGCACCAAAAGAATTGGATATAAAATGCGGGGTTTGATGAAATCTACCATGACTCCTCCGGGTATCTGAAATGCAGAATATGTCCAGGCAAAGGCTGAGAATACGAGTCCCATTTGTACTGTGGAAAGCTCTAGTTCATCTGTCAATGAGGTAGCAGCCACAGAAATATTACTGCGATCCATATAGTTAATTACCACCGTAAAAAATACGAGGGCAAGTGTATTATATCTCTTTTTGGTACTTATATTTTTATTTATCAAAGTAGTACATATTATATTTTTATTACCATTCTGTTACAGATCCGTCTTCATTTCGCCAAATAGGATTTTTCCATTGGTGACCAATTTTTGCAGCTTCTCTGACTTTTGCCTCATCTACTTCTATTCCTAAACCAGATCCTTTGGGCAGACTTACATATCCATCTTTTAGTCCAAAAACATTGGGGTCAATAAGATAATCGGTGAGTTCAATATCATCTCCATAAGGAATCCCCAAACTGGTTTCCTGTATTAATGCATTGATACAGGAAAAATCTATTTGCAATGCAGCTGCAAGTGAAATAGGCCCTAAAGGACAATGAGGTGCTATAGCCACATCATACGCCTCTGCCATATTAGCGATTCTTTTTACTTCTGAAATACCACCTGCATGACTCAAGTCCGGTTGTATAATATCTACGGTCCCTTTTTCCAATACTCTTTTGAAATCCCATCTGGAATACATACGTTCACCAGTCGCAATGGGAATAGATGTAAAAGTATGCAATGCTTCGAGTGCATCATTGTTTTCTGACAGCACGGCCTCTTCTATGAAATATGGTTGATATGGCTCCAAAGCACGAGCCATTATCTTGATCATACCTTTGTGCACTCTGCCATGAAAATCTACTCCAATAGGATACTGGTCACCAATCGCTTCTCTAACAGCAGCTAACCTTTTAGCTGCATTGTGCACTTTGTAAGGGGCATCTACCCACTCCATTTGGTCAGTAACTATCATTTTGACTGCCTTAAATCCATCAGTAATCCTTTTTTTGGCAGCTCGTGCCAAATCATCAGGATGATCGCCATGAATCCACCCATAGATTTTCATTTTATCTCGGACGGCCCCTCCCAGCAACTCATAAACTGGTACTCCCAAGGCCTTTCCTTTGATATCCCACATGGCCTGATCAATACCCGATAAGGCACTCATCAATACTGGTCCACCTCTATAAAATCCACCACGGTAGATCATTTGCCAAAAATCTTCAATCTTATTAGCTGGATGGCCTATCAGATATGTTTTCATTTCCCGTATAGCAGATTCGACTGTATCTGCCCTCCCTTCCACGACTGGCTCTCCCCAACCAACTAATCCACTTTTTGTAGTCAATTTTAAAAACAACCATCTTGGCTGAACTTTAAATAGTTCAACATTACTGATTTCCAAGCCATCTGAAGAAAAGTAATTCATATGATTATCATTTTAAATTCCAAACTACAGGTAAAAAAACTGTCATCTCCGATACTCCTCTGTTGCTCCATGCAAAGTATGGAATAAATTGAGTCATTTGTGATGTCCATTTTGGATTTTCAATTTTATGGTACATCCCTGTTTCCGGCATCGACCTGAATTGTGTTTTTCCTTTGATGGTCATCACACCGCCCAAAAACCCAGGTTTATACTCTGTTACAAATTTACCATCAGCTGGCAAATAAACATCGAGGAAGTTGGCACCATCTGGCAGATCCGGAGACTCCAAACAATAAACCACAGGACCTCTTTTAATTGCTGCCTGATTACGAACTTCTTCAATTCTTGAATGTCCTTCTATTAATTCCACATCCATAGGTAATTCAATCGTAATAATATCTCTTTTAAGCCAATGCCTGTTAATTTTAACAAACTGACCTTTTGAAATTACTGCATCAACAACTTTATTATTAATCTTTATTACACTTCCCTCTGCCCACTCAGGAATCCTGATCCATAAATCGAAAGGTTGATACTTACATTCATCAATTGTGATTTTTACTAAACCGGACCATGGATAGTTAGATTCCTGCTTTAATTTTAGTACTGATCCATCCAATAATTTTGTATTAAGTTCATTACCTCCATATAAATTGACAGAAACTCCATTTGTAGTTAAGCTGTAAGCCCAACCTGACAATTGCGCAATAGTACGTACAAGATTAGGTGGGCAACAAAAACAATCCAGATAAGGGGCCCGACATTCTAATTCAGTTGCATCTTTTTTACCTGAAAAGTCTCTTGCTTTCCTGATCATACGCAGTGGATTGGAATAAAAATAATCCTTCCCGTCCAAACCTATTCCTGATAAAGCACTATTGTATATAACTTTTTCAATTACATCTATATGTTTGGGCTGTCCAGTTAGGCTCAACATTCTATAATTGAACATTGCATTGCAGATGTTTGCGCACGTTTCGTTGTAGGCAGTTAGATTAGGCATGCTGTATTCATCAGTAAACCCTTCCTGAATTCTGTCCCCATTGGACGATACACCAAAATGGGCCTGCCCGACAGCACCTGTGACATACATCTTTTTGTGTGTAATATTCTCCCATAGCTTATCCAATGCATCAATTAAGGCTTTCTCTCCAGTTTCCGCGTAAATATCGGCAGCACCTGCATAAAAATACAAAGCCAAAACTGCATGCCCCACTGCTTCTGAAGATTCCCGCAGAGGAGTCCTCTCTTGTACCATATCGCCGATAGGATAATCTCTGGTAGATGGGTGTTCTTCCACAGGATATTTACCTCTTCTGTCCACAAATTTCTCAGCTAATTTTAGATACTTAATATTTCTTGTAGTGCGATAGAGCTCAACTAAGCCCATTATCTGGGTTTGATTAAAACCGAACCTACCATATTGCTTTGTTTCCGGGTAAAAGATGGTGTAAAGCAGATCGGCTTGTTTAATAGCTATGTTCAAAAAATTGGATTGTCCGGTAATCCTATGATGAATGCAAGCAGCTGTAAAAAGATGACCGCAGTTGTACATTTCATGATTTCTTCTGTTAGCAAACCTATCAATATCATCTCTTAACTGTTCTTGAGTTTGGATATATCCGTCTTCCATTTGAGCTTTGCCTATTATTTCAATATATCCATCTACATCTGTGAGTAAATTTTCATCTCTATTTTGGGCATAAACATATATTGCTGCTTCAAGCCATTTATAAAAATCTCCATCATGCCATCGCATACCAGCGAATTTTCCTTCTGTAATGCCTGCAGCTATTTTGAAATTATTTAATGCGTGACCGGTATCTCCACATAATAAATTGCCCATGTATGGGACCATTGCTTCTTCGCAAATCTTAAACTTATCAGCCCAAAAACCATTGGTCCATTTGCAATCACCAATGTTTATACTTTTCAACTGGGCAAAAGTACTTTTAGAGTTATTCATTATCCCAAATTCCTGAGCTATGGAATAATAAGACATACAAATCAATAGAATAATAGTATAAATAGACTTCATGATGTCAAAATATTTTATCAATAAAAACAGCAGATATGTTATAGTCAAAAGAAATTAAATTGCGAAAAATATTAATTTTAATACGTTCAAAATCAAACGATTAAAATTATATATTTTTGCAATTTAATTTACTTTAAGTATGCATCTACAAAAGAAGTAAATCCCTTTGTTTCTATTTAGTAAAAAATTATCTTCTACTTACACTTTCTTACCTTTCATTTCCAGTGATGCACGGGATAGTAGGTAATTGCAATAATAAATATCAATTTAAAAACCCAGAAGCTTTAGTAGAAAAACACCTATAAGGCCGCTGAAGCCCATCACAAGTGATTGCACAGAGTAAGTCTT
>JBATLS010000351.1:0-3058 GCA_049289435.1 Saprospiraceae bacterium
AAATCAAAATATCCTTTCCTCATTCCCATAGTTGTTATAATGCTGGTAAATATCTTTTATTTCTTCCCGCAGTTTCAGGGCAAAGTGATGAAACAGGGAGACATCATCCAATATACAGGTATGTCTAAGGAGCAAAGTACCTACTCAAAACAATCAGGCAGGGAAGTACTGTGGACCAACGCTATGTTTGGCGGGATGCCGACATATCAAATAGGAATCAATACCCCCTCCAATCTGTTGCAGTATATCAGAAAGCCTTTGTCTTTATTCTTCAATATGCCTGTAGGATATTTTATTACAGGTATGTTGTCCTTTTATCTATTGATGATATTACTTGGGATCAATCCATGGCTGGGATTACTAGGAGCATTGATTTTTGGATTCAGCACTAACAATCTGATACTTATGGAAGCTGGTCACAATGCAAAATTAGATACTATCTTTCTAAGTCCGTTGGTTATTGCTGGTGTTTTACTGGTATTCAGAGAAAAGTATTTGCTTGGGGCTGGTATATTCGGTATATCTTTTGGACTCAATGTATTTGCCAATCACCCTCAGATGACTTATTATTTGGGGTTATGTCTGGCGATTTTGGTTGCTATTCAACTATACCATTCCATTAAGGAGAAAAAATTATCTTCCTTTGCAAAAGGGTTAGCTGTCTTAGTAGTGGTAGGTTTGATAGGATTGGGCAGCTCTGCTTCCAGACTTTGGACCACCTACGAGTATGCCAAAGATACCATGAGAGGGGAGCCAATCCTTAAGGCAACAGATTCGGCGACACCAGCTTCGTCCAGTGAAACAAATGGTTTGGCTTGGGACTACGCTATGCAATGGAGCAACGGTGCAGGTGATATATTGGCTACCATCATACCCAAAGCTGTAGGTGGTGGTTCTGGTGAGTGGCTGGACGGAAAGTCAGCATTGGGTAAGGCTGTAGGACAAAGACAGGAATTTCAGGCTCCCACATATTGGGGGGCTTTGCCATTTACCAGCGGTCCTGCCTACCTGGGAGTGATTGCGGTGTTTTTATTTATACTTGGTCTTTTCATAGTCAAGGGGCCTATCAAATGGTGGCTTGGATCTGTTGTTTTGTTGACTATGCTCATGTCTATGGGAAAACATTTTGAATTCTTCAACCACCTGTTGTTTGACTACTTGCCTTTTTACAATAAGTTTAGGGCACCAAGCTCTATCTTGAGTATTACGGCCATATTTATTCCTATTTTGGGTATTAAAGCCTTATCTGATATGGTAGAATCTAAAAATAGAGAACAATATATCAGACCACTATTGATCAGTGCAGGGATTTTGGGAGGCATTTCATCACTTTTGTGGTTAGGCGGTAGCTCCTTTTTTGATTTCAATTCACCTGGTGATGCTCAGTATGAACAGATCAAGGATGCATTGTTGGATCAGCGGGCATCTATGTTATCTTCCAGTGCGATGAGAAGTTTGGTATTAATTATGCTTTCAGCAGGTGTCCTGTGGATGTTTTTAAAAGACAAAATCAATCGTACAGTGATGTTGGCATGTCTGGCAGTATTTTGTATTTTTGATTTAGTGCAGATAGACAGAGACCACTTTTCTAAAAAGAACTTTGTCACTACTAAAAATTATGCCAACGAATTTACACCCAGACCTGTTGACACTCAGATCCTTCAAGACCCAGACCCATATTTTAGGGTATATGATGCTTCTGTCAATACTTTCAATAGTGCTTCGACATCTTACTTTCATAAGACTATAGGAGGATATCATGCTGCCAAACTCCAGAGATACGATGACATCATCACCCGTCACATCAGCAACAACAATCAGACGGTGCTCAATATGCTCAATACCAAATATTTTATCATCCCCATAGAAGGGGGTGAGCCAGCCGTAAAGCAAAATCCAGGTGCTATGGGCAATGCCTGGTTTGTGGACAACATCAGGGTAGTACCCGATGCGAATGCGGAGATAGACTCTTTGACATCTTTTGATCCAGCGAGCGTTGCTTTTGTTCACGCAGAGTTTAAAGATTACGTGGAGGGCTTGAATCCATCCAAAAATGGAACAATACTTTTGAAATCATATGATCCCGAAAAACTGGAGTTTGAATCTCAAACCGAAGGCGATCAGTTGGCAGTCTTTTCAGATGTTTGGTATGGTCCGGGCAAAGGCTGGCAATCATATATAGATGGCCAACCCGTAGATCACATCAGGGTCAACTACTTATTGAGAGGGTTGAAAGTTCCTTCAGGCAAACACACCATAACATTTGAGTTTAAACCTAAAACCTATTATTTGGGTGAAAACATCAGTCTGGCATCTTCATTGCTTTTGATCGGTATGCTATTGTTTGTCATATTCAAACTCATCAAAGGGGAGAATAATAGCGAATCAAAAACCAGTATTGCGTAGCCTGATTACAATACTTAAAAATCGCAGACTCATTAAAAAGATATTAATCATCACTTATTATTGGCCACCAGCTGGCGGAGGCGGAGTACAGCGATGGGTCAAATTTGTAAAATACCTTAGAGATTTTGGATGGGAACCTGTAGTATTTACTGTTCAAAATGGGCAATATCCCATTCTCGATCATACATTGATCGGTGAAATTCCTGATGGTGTTGAAATCATAAAAGAACCTATTTTTGAACCTTATGAGTGGTACAATCGATTCGCTGGTAAGGCTAAGGATAGTAAAATAGATGCCAACTTTTTATCTCAGGGAAAAAAATATTCATTCAAAAATAAACTGGCGGTGTGGGTCAGAGGAAATTTGTTTATACCTGACGCCAAGAGATGGTGGATCAGACCAGCATCCAAAAGATTGGATAAATACCTCCTTAGCAATCCTGTCGATGCCGTGGTAAGTACAGGGCCACCGCACACTTGCCATATGATCGCATTAAGGCTTCATAAAAAATATAAATTGCCCTGGATCGTGGATTACAGAGATCCATGGACACAGATCGATTATTTTGGGGATTTAGGACTTACTTGGTTGGCCAAAAAAGTGCACCAATCTTTGGAAAAACAAGTACTTGATACCTGCGATGCTATAGTC
>JBATLS010000352.1:0-10906 GCA_049289435.1 Saprospiraceae bacterium
AGAATGGTCGTGATCATTGTGATTTGATGATATTTCTGTCGATATATTATCTTCACTGTGGTCCAAACCGTCAGTGCAAGGCACTAAAGAAAGGGCCAAAATATATATCGATAATATGAAAGTAAATATCTTCATTTAAATTTGTAAAGCACAAAGGTATAAAATTAATATTGCAACTCACTTGCAAAGTTTATTAGTTGCATTCAGCACATATGCCCTTAATCACCAAATTAGCTTGCTGCATCAGAAAATTTTTAGGTAATTCTATAGTGGGAACATTATGGTTGGTCAAGCAAAATGTACTCTGACAGCTATTACAATGGAAATGGTAATGTAGATCCACTGCCTGGCACATACAGCTTTCGAGACAAAGTGCATACTTTAATTGTTTCGTACCATCATCAATTGTGTGAACCAATTTGTTTTTTTCGAAGGTCTTTAAAGTCCTAAAGATAGTGGATTTATCAGATAGGTTGAATGCTGTATCAATATCAGATAAGGAGACCGCTTTTGATTGTTGGGTAAGAAATTGTAAAACTAGCATCCTCATTGCTGTCGGCTTTACTGATCTGTGTTCAAGGATGTTTTCTAATTTTTGAGTCATAACAAAATGAAGAATACTTAAATAAGTGGATATAAAAGGAAATTAATTGACATATTAAAATAAGTAAATACATAAACCTATAAATAGGTTTAAAATGAGGAATAATTATATTGATGGATTCTTGTAATCTCAGGTAAAACAGCCCTGCCTCGCTAAAAAGCGGGCAGGCAGGCTTCAGCTTTGAAAATGCCGCTAAAAACATACCGCCAGACCTGCCTGCCGGCAAGGAAGGGGTGGTAAAACTAAAAAGTAAGAGTTCATAGGCTACAGCGCATATATGGTGGGTACAGGAGTAATGTGAATAATGATAAATGGCTGAGACAGTATGCCGCTTTACCTGCAAAAAGGGTGAACGCAGCGGAATGCAATGGAAAGTACCCGACAGATTAGTCAGGAGAAGCTGCGCAATATAGGCCTCATTTCATCAGTTTATTTTATTTTCTTTTAATGGTCAGACCTGCTCGCTTCGTTGCAGGCGAGTGGAATTGATAACATATCTCCGTCTTTGGTATTATCGAACTTGCGTTTCGCATGAAAATAATCATCCCAGTTTGTGCCTGCCTTGCCGGCTGGCAGGTACCACATAGGTGGGTTCATGTTAATTTTATATACAAATCGTCCTTCTACAGATCTTCCCCTTCACACTATTGAAATCTAAAATTTAGTGCAATTATATTTATTTTATCCACTCACTTCAACATAGAGCTGGAAATTCAATATAGATTTTTCAATTCCATATTATTTGATATCAAAAGACGCTGAGTTTCCGTCCGCTCCCCCTATCTCAAATAGTATCTGGCGCCAAAATAAAACTCCCTCCCTTTCGTGGGTCCCCAGTTGAAAGCAGGATCAAAATACTCGCCGAAGGGCTTGTCATATCCAAGTATGGGAAATCTCTGTCTGAAGTCAAAAATATTTTCGATGCCTCCATAGAGTTGAACATCATCCCACCTTCTGGTGAGTTGGAAATCCAGTTGTTGGTATGGTTTCGAAGTTGCTGGCAATTGATATTGTTCAGGATAGCTATCTGTGGCGGGGAGTCGCTTGCTGGAGATCCAGCGCCAGGTCATATCCATCTGCCAATGATCGTCGGGAGTACTATACGAAGTATTGGCACTCCATTTATGTGTAGGTACGAAGGGTAAATCTTCCCTTACTCCTTCTACTGTTCGGTACACTTCCAGAAAATTGTATGCTACTTTTACATCAAACTGTGGCGAGAAAATCCACTTATTCTCCAACTGAAAACTCTTCGAAATACTCTGACCAAAAAAATTATCTACAATAGCCGTATTGATCTCTTTGTCAAAGTCGGGGAAAATTTGATTTTGAAAAAATGTAAAATAGGCATCACCTGACAAGGTAATGTTGATATCCTTCACATGGAAGGTCTGTATAAAATTCAAACCAGTATTGACCGCTTCTTCTGGCAATAGATTGGGCGACAGTTTCAATATTCTGTTGCTTGCAAGCAGATTTGCATTTTCGGCAAAGATATGTGCCACCCTGAATCCTTTACCTATCGAAAATCTGATGTCTGTATCGGGAGATACTTCCGCCCTGACCAACAACCGTGGTGTGACCTTCCAACCTGATGTGCCAAAATGATCCATTCGTAGTCCCGTCAGAATAGTGAATTTTGATAAGGTTAATTTATTTTCAACAAATACTCCCGGAATGTCGTAATCTGTCAGATATCGCCCTGCATAATCCAGAGAGGGTAGGGGTTCATTGAAGCTGATGTCCTCCTGCAATCTGTTGTGGCGGTGGCTGATTCCAATCTTTACATTATGATTTTTGACTCCATAGTAGTAATCTAGATACAGACTGGAAGTCAGATTAAATTGGTGGCCACTATACTTTTTGACTCCGAAATAACTCTCCTGCTGATGCATAAAAGCACTGTTGAGCATAACGATGGAAGCTTTATCATGAACTATATAATTGGTTTTGGTATATACGTCACCATGATTGATATTCACATTTTGACCATACACTATGGAAGTACCCAGATGATCCGCTTTTGTAAAACCGGTCAATCCTCCTTCGCGATTTTCGTGGAGATATCGGGCACCTATGACTGTTCTCCATGTTGGTTTGTCGGGATTGTCATATGTCCATCTATTATATACTGAAACCCTATTGGTCTTTACTATGTCTCTGAATCCATCTTTGTCCCGATCTATCATCGATGCCGGCAACGTCAGGTGGCCTACTGTGAGATTGTTCCAATTGGTTTTTTTGACCATCAGGTTTGCATTGTACTGTGTCTCTCCAAAGGAATTTCCAAATACATTCAGAAATAATCTTGGCGCCAGCTCTGGTTTGTGAAACTCCATATTGATCTGACCCGTGATGCTTTCGAAACCCTGCAACACTGAGTTGGCTCCTTTGGTTACATATATTTTTTCTATCATCGTGCCTGGATAACTGCCTGGACCGTAGGGATACGCCAGCCCTTGTATGAGCGGCATACCATCTACCAATACCTGATTATAGACACCAGACAAGCCCAAAATCCTCAACTCTTTGGCATCTGTGACGACATTGGTGACATTGGCATCTACATTGCTATTGGTAGAAAAACAACCTGCCAGACTGCAGCAAGCGGCTCTTTGAATCTCTCTGACACCAAGTACTTCCACTTTGGCTACATCATTTGCAAATCTTGTTGCTGATCCTTTGGCAGTGATATTGACTTGGGCTAGCGTAGCATCTTCTATAAGTTGGATTTGCCAGTGACTTACCTCTCCCACATGTAATTTTTCTGTAGCAAATCCGATAAATGAAATATGCAAAATTCTTTCTCCTTCTGCTATATCTTCGATGCTAAATGTGCCGTCAATGTCAGTAGTTGTCCCTTTTTGGTTGTTTTGCCAAAATACATTGGCCCCGGCCAAAGGTTTTCCCATGATGTCTGTCACGATACCCGTCACTTTTTGTGCAGTCAGAAATGATGCTGACAAAAACATCATTATACACCATAATTTTGTTTTCATTTCAAATATAAAATTTTAAACATACTCTAATATTATTCATTTTGCAAAGGTAAAAAAAATTACATTATCGTGAAGGTCTGATCCTAAGTTAGGAATATATGTTAAACGTCATACATGTAAAGCATCGATAAGGATAAAAGATATGTACCCATGCCAGGAAATATGTCTTGTTGGCCAAGATTGCAACTGCTGGGGCAAGTTTCTAAACGTTATCAGGTTAGATAAATCAGTCTGATACTGGCCTGCCCGTACAGGCGGGCCTGCCCGTACAGGCGGGCCTGCCCTGACAGGCTGGCCTGATAAATGCAACTTGGGCTCAGATGTGAAAATTATTTAAAATAATAAAGGATATATTTGTCCGAATATATTTATTTATTAGTTTTGCACTGGTAATCATTTATAAAAACAATCAAAATATTTGATATATGTGTAGGTTTACTATTGTTTTGTTGGCTTTAGCTACCGTGTTTTCATATGCCTGTGCTCAGGATAGTACGGTGATCGAAAGGCCTGAATTGCCTAAAGTAGCAGGATATCATGCCGGAGTTGTACAAATTATTTTTGCACACAACAATGGTGAGACTGTGTACTTTGACAGAACGAGTGTTTATTCAGTCGGCTTCCCTTTTGGGATTACTTTCAATACAAAGAGCAAGTTGAAAATAGACCTTGAACTGGTGCCATTTATCAACCCATATATCTACTCTGATCGCCCGTACAGGATTCACTTACTATATCATCCAGGTATTTTGTATCCACTCCATCATGGCTGGACGCTGGGACTTAGAGCGGCTTTTGAGATCGGAGAAGGTCAATTTGGTTTTACGCCACTGATCAACAAAGCATTTAAGTGTAAGAATGGAAATGTCTTTTTTATGGAACTCGTGGCACCAGGCAGGTTTGGACCTGATAAAGACACTGGATACACGCAGCTCGGAGGGGTACATCTCGGTATAGGTTTTTAAAAACAGTACAAAAGTGGGATTTTAATCAAATAAGCAACAGTAAAAAATTGGATTTTTCCGGATCGTCAGCTGTTGACAAACTTGTTACCGAAAATTCCAACAGCTCAAAAGGATTTAGAAAACAATATTTTATTATCAAGTGCCATCAGGTACGAAGGGAGCATGGCAAGCCACCTAAACTAAACCAATAATGGACCAATTTGTAATAAAGAGAAACGGCTCATACAAGTTATTCGAATCATTCAAAATCCAGGATGCCATTCAAAAAGCATTTGAAAGTGTTTCGGAATCATATGACAACAGAGTCTTCCGCCAAGTTGCCTTTTTGATAGATTCGAAAACGGTCATTAGTGTGGAAGAAATCCAAGACATGATCGAAAAAGTAATGTACGATTTGAATCATTATTCAGTCATGAAGAGCTTCATGTTGTACAGACATACTCGTAAGTTACAAAGGGAAAAAGTCCATGGTATAAATACAGATACGAGCTTCGTGGACAGCACCCAAACTGTAGAGGAATATATATCCAGGTCTGACTGGAGAATCAATGCCAATGCCAATACATCATACTCAAATGCAGGTTTGGTAAATAACATTTCCGGGAAGATCATTGCCAACTTTTGGTTAGATAAAATATATAGCCACGAAGAAGGGTACGCACATCGCAATGGAGACATCCATATCCATGACTTAGATTGTCTGACGGGGTATTGTGCAGGTTGGAGTCTAAGGGTAGTACTCAATGAAGGATTTAATGGGGTAAGAGGACGAGTCGGAAGTCGTCCTCCCAACCATTTTAGAGAGGCACTGGGTCAAATGGCCAATTTCTTAGGCATTTTACAATCAGAATGGGCTGGTGCACAAGCATTTAGCTCTTTTGATACCTATCTGGCCCCTTACGTTTTTAAGGATGACCTTAGCTTTACAGAAGTATTGAAGGCGATTAGGAGTTTTGTATTCAATCTAAATGTCCCTGCCAGATGGGGACAATCTCCATTTACAAACATCACCTTAGACTGGGTCGTTCCAGATGACTTAAAAGCTCAGTTCCCATCTAGAAATGATCGACATCTTTTCGAAAAAGTAGATTCAGAAAAACTTGAGTCAAAATTGAAGAGGTTCGGCCTAACGGACTTTTCTGAATTGACCTATGCACATTTCCAACCAGAAATGAATATGATCAATAAGGCTTTTTATCAAGTCATGACAGAAGGTGATGCCAATGGACAACCTTTTACCTTTCCGATACCTACCGTCAATATTACAGAAGACTTCGATTGGTATGGCGAAAATACGGACATCCTTTTTGAAAATACGATGCGGATTGGTTCGTCTTATTTCCAGAACTTCATAGGAAGCCAATACATCAGAGACGAAAACGGTAATAAAATCCCCAATGATGCTGCCTATAAACCCAATGCAGTACGGAGCATGTGTTGCAGACTTCAGTTGGATTTAAGAGAATTACTCAAACGTGGCAATGGTCTTTTTGGCAGTGCAGAGATGACAGGAAGTATCGGTGTGGTGACCATCAACATGGCTCGCTTGGGCTATTTGTATAAGGGCGACAGAGAGGCTCTCGACACCAATTTGCAAAAGCTCATTGACATTGCAGCTTCTACCTTAGAAAAGAAAAGAAAATTTATACAGCAGATGTTCGACCAAGGTCTCTATCCTTATACCAGTCGATATTTACCTGGATTTAGGAATCATTTTTCGACGATTGGTGTCAATGGTATGAATGAAATGATACTAAACTTTACAGATGGTGCAATAGATATCAGTACTAACCAAGGGATATCGATGGCTGAGGAAATCCTGGAATATATCCGATTGCAATTAAAAAAATATCAGGAAGCATCCGGTAATCTTTACAACCTCGAAGCGACTCCAGCTGAAGGTACTACCTATCGGTTTGCAAAAGAGGATAAGAAAAGGTTTGAAGATATCATTCAAGCTGGCACAGAGCCAAACATTTATTATACCAATAGTTCCCAACTTCCGGTGGACTACACTGAAGACCCTTTCGAAGCATTACTGCTGCAAGATAATCTGCAGTGTAAATATACAGGTGGTACCGTGCTGCATCTGTATATGAGCGAAAAAATAAATTCGCCAGAGGCGTGTCGAAATTTTGTTAAGAAAGTAATCACACAGTTTAAGCTTCCATACATCACGGTAACACCAGTTTTCAGTATATGCCCTATCCATGGATATCTTAATGGTGAAAAAGAATATTGCCCAAAATGCGACCAGGAAATCATTGAAAAATTAAACACTCAAAAATATGAACTCAACAAATCTTAAATCTATCCTGGAGCTTAATCAGGAAAAACGAACCAAATGCTTAGTCTATACTCGTGTCATGGGTTATCACAGACCTGTAGAAAGTTTTAATATCGGTAAAAAAGGTGAACATAAACAAAGAACATATTTCAAACAAGAGCTGGAACAGAAAGTCAATTTATAGTATCACGCCTTTTACATTATTGGACTATCCGGACAAAACCGCTTGTATACTTTGGTTTGCAGGATGCAATATGCGTTGTGGATATTGTTACAATCCGGAAATCGTATTTGGAAAAGGACAGAAAGATTTTGGTGAAGTTTATCGGTTTTTAGATTCCAGAAAATACCTACTCGATGCGGTCGTATTGTCTGGAGGCGAATGTATGATGCATCACAATATCCTAGAACTGATTATTGAAATTAAAGAACTGGGATATTTAGTCAAAATTGATACCAACGGAAGCAAGCCCAAACTTCTTTCTGAACTTATAAAGTTAAAACTTGTCGATTATGTGGCGCTTGATTTTAAAGCAACTCCATTTAAATTTCTAAAAATTACAAAATCAGATCTGTTTGATGAATTTAGCTTATCACTTGACATTCTCATAGCGTCAGGGATTCCTTTTGAAGTGAGGACAACATACCACTCGGACTTACTCACTTTATCAGATCTTTCAGAAATGGTGGAGATGCTTGATCACAAAAGATATCAAGGAAAATACTTTATTCAGCAATTCAGGAATGGAGTAGATACTATCGGGAATTTGAAAGAATCAAAAATATTAGAAAAATGGACTCCAAATTCAAAAAATAACATTGAAATACTTTTTAGAAATAATGACCATTGAATAAATTCTTAGGTTGCGAGATTTAATCTCTCATACTGATGGATAAAAATATAAACTAAAGAAAATAAAGGGAAATGAAAATATTGAACACAAGTATTGTTATCATTTTTTTAGCTTTTACAAGAATAGGAGCTCAGGTTGATACCATCAGCTATTCTAAAATTCTGGAGGATATCATTGTGAGAGCATATAACCAGTCAATGACCATCAAAAGCCTACCAGACATACATGGTACCTATATCATTGGTGGCAGGAAGAGTGAAGTTGTAGAAATTAGCAGTGCGCCACTGAATCTTGCCGAAAAAACAGGCCGCCAATTGTTTGCCAAAATACCCGGTGCATTTATCTATGATATGGATGGATCTGGTAATCAAATCAATGTAGCCACCCGTGGTTTGGATCCACACCGTAGTTGGGAGTTCAACATTAGACAAAATGGTGTAATCATCAATTCTGATATTTATGGCTACCCAGCAAGCCACTACAGTATGCCGATGGAAGCGGTGCAGAAAATCGAATTGGTGCGAGGTACGGCGGCTCTACAATATGGAGCTGAATTCGGCGGTATGATCAACTATGTATTAAAATCAGCGGACACCACTCAAGCGATAAGTGTGGAAAGTATCCATTCGGCTGGATCTTATGGCTTGCTCAGTTCTTACAATTCTATTGGGGGCAGATATGGGAAATGGACTTATTTTGGATATTATCAAAAGAGAGTATCCGAAGGATATCGAAAAAATAGCAGATCCAATGCTGATGCACAGTTTTTTAGTTTGAAATATGACTTTTCGAATAAATTTAATGCCAGTTTTGAAATCGGAAGAAGCAATTATACCTACCAAATACCTGGAGCATTGACGGATAAAATGTTTGCAGATGATCCAAGGCAATCGACTAGGTCAAGAAATTATTTCAACCCGGAAATATATGTTCCCTCATTACAACTGAATTACGAAATAAGCCCAAATACAAGACTTAATTGGGTGTTTTCAGGTGTGTTGGGTGAGCGTAGGAGTGTTTTATTTGAAGGTTTTGCAGATAAACCGGATGAAATCAATCCAGCTACTAATCAATATGCCCATCGAGTGGTTGATATAGATAGATTTAATTCAAAAACAACCGAATTGAGGTTACTACATCACTATTCCATTGGAAATACTAAAAACATCTTAACTGTCGGAGTCAGATATTTTAATAATGATATGAGAAGACGCCAGAAGGGTAAGGGAAGTACCTCGTCTGAAATCGATTTTACTATAGAAGGATCTTTTGGAAGGGATCTGAATTATTTGAGCAATAGTGTTGCTATATCTGTGGAGAATATGGTCTATCTGACACAAAACTTTACAGTAAGTCCGGGATTTAGATACGAGTTGGGTAAGACCAATATGACTGGATACATAAGTTACTTGGATCCTAAAGACATTCCCAATTTGATATCACATAAAATACCTGCTTTAGGTTTGAATATGAACTATAAAATAAATGCATCAAATCGTTTATATGGCGGATTTTCTCAAGCTTACAGGCCAGTACTTTTTAAGGATATCATACCAGGATCGACATTGGAACGAGCCAATAAGGATTTAAAAGATGCTTTGGGCTACAATGTAGAACTTGGGTGGAAAGGTACCTTAAACAGCTATTTAAAATTTGAAATCACAGCCTTTGATTTAAAATACAATCACAAGCTCGGCAATTTAATTAACACAGCTGACGATGGTTCTTCCTATATCTTCAAAACAAATATAGGCGATAGCAGGACGATAGGACTTGAAGCCTATGGAGAGCTATCTGTCATCAATTCTAATATTAAATCATTGAATTTCTTTACATCCACCTCATGGATGAAGGGTGAATACACCAATGCTACCCTTGCTATTGGAAATGAAAATATAAATATTAATGGGAACCAGATAGAATCGGTACCGAGTTGGATATCAAGAAATGGTGTTAATTTTGCTTATAAAGGTATCAAAACTGCGTTGCAATACAGCTATGTCTCTGAATCTTATTCTGACCAGTTAAATACAGAAACACCTTCAGAAAACGGAGCGATTGGATTGGTTCCGGCCTATGGAATATGGGATTTTAATGCTGTTTTTTCGTACAAAAGCACGTATACATTCAGATTTGGGATCAATAATCTACTCAACCATCAATATTTTACTAAAAGACCATTATTCTATCCAGGTCCCGGTATTTGGAGTTCAGATGGACGAAGTATTGTGATTTCTATGGGTGTGAAGATTTAGATGCATTTTAGATATCATATCAATTTAACTTGATTATAAAATCTTTCTTTATTTATTTTTTTGACCTACTACTAAAACCATCAATAATTGAGTCCACTCCGAAAAGATGAAAATAAAGAAATACCACAAAGACTTTAAGTCTCAAAGTTTCACAAAGAATTGAATTTCAAGTATTTACAATTCGATATTCTTTGTGACTCTTAGTGTTTTTGTGCCTTAGTGGCCAAAATATACTTTTCGGAGTAGTCTCATAATTAAATATTTTGGGAGAAAGATCTATTGAAAATCATTCAGACAACCATACGAAAATGAAAAGTCATAACATTAGAGTCACTAAGATATTTACATTCGATATAGCGCATGCGCTTTATGGGTATGATGGTCTATGTAAAAATATTCATGGTCATACGTATCATCTGGGTGTTACCATTTGTGGTATTCCTGATTCAAATATTGAAAACCCAAAACTCGGAATGGTAATGGATTTTGGAAGCCTAAAAGACATCATAAATAAAACGATAATTCATAAATTTGATCATGTTATGGTTTTAAATCAATTGGCTGGTTATGCACAAAACACAGATTTCTTATCAGAGTTTGAGAGGGTCGTCTTAGTCCCATTCCAACCCACATGCGAAAATCTATTGAACCATTTTGTGGGAATATTACTAGATTACTTTAGAGGAGATCAAAGCCTGGTTCACGTAAAACTGTCAGAGACACCTACCTCGTACTGTGAATGGTGTATAGAAGACCATTGAAAAAGCAATCTCCCTACCAATATTTCAAATTGGATTCTATTCCTATTATCAATGAGTTTCCATCTGTTATACACACATTTAGCGTTTATTCATTAGATATTTAGGTATTTTGTCTATTTTTGAGCAAAAATGACCATCTATGTTTTCAAAAGCCTGTGAATATGCCATCAGATCTTCTATC
>JBATLS010000353.1:0-1815 GCA_049289435.1 Saprospiraceae bacterium
TATCCAAAGTGCCGATTTAGCAAAATTGGAAGATGGAAAGTCAGATATTGCTGATGGTTTAAAAGTGATCATTAGCAATGCACCAGGTAAAGCAAAAGAAACAAGTCTCACCAAATTTGAGTGCCATGATCGCCACATAGATATCCAGCTTACGGTCTATGGACATGAGTGTATTGCTTGGAAGCCGAGACAAGACTGCAAAGTTCCGAATGGTGAGTATAACAGTGAGAAGGACGTTCGATTTTTTGGTGATGCACCAGATATGTTTTTTCATTTGACAGATGGCCAATTTGTCATATTTTTTCCTGATGATGTACATGCCCCAATGATAGGTGTGGAAGGCCATGAGGGTGAACCGATTAAAAAAATGGTCATCAAAGTAAAAATTTAACCCAATTTGTTGGCAATAAAAGTTTTCAGAATTTAATATTATGAACTATTGAATAACACACAAAAATCAATAAAAACCATTAACAACTTAAGATCATGCTCCAAACCATAGGTAAATATCGCTGGACGATTTGTTCGCTCCTTTTTTTTGCCACTACCATCAACTACCTGGATCGACAAGTTCTTTCCCTCTTGAAGCCAACACTAGAAGCAGAGTTTGGATGGTCCAATAGTCAGTATGCTGACATCACAGCGGCTTTTCAATTTACCTACGCTATAGCCATGTTGTTTGCGGGTAGGATCATCGACCGATTAGGTACAAAAAAGGGTTTTGTTTGGGCCATCGTTATATGGTCGTTGGGTGCCATGTTGCATGCTTGGGCGGTACCTATTGGCGACGGATTACTTAAGGTGTTAGGCTGGATAGGATTGGTCACTGTACCTGCGTCGGTGCTGGGATTCATATTTTCAAGGATGGTATTGGCAGTAGGAGAAGCAGGCAATTTTCCAGGAGCAATCAAAGCTACTGCTGAATATTTCCCAAAAAAAGAAAGATCTTTTGCCACAGGTATATTTAATTCAGGGTCAAATGTAGGAGCCATTTTGGCGCCACTTTCTGTGCCTTGGATCGAAAGCATCTACGGTTGGGAAGCAGCCTTCCTCATTATCGGAGGTATTGGATTTCTATGGATGGTCCTTTGGCTCATTTTTTATGAAAAACCAGAAGAGCAGCCACGTTTGAGTGCAGAAGAGCTGGCATACATTCAAGAGGGGGATGAAGCATCCGAAATAAAAGATAATAAAAACGCAGTAAAAAAAGATATCTCTTGGATTAAATTATTGGGATACAAACAAACATGGTCCTTTATCTTCGGCAAATTTATGACCGATGGTGTTTGGTGGTTTTTCTTATTTTGGTTGCCCGCATTTCTTTTTGATCAGTATGGAATGAAAGGTGTGGATATCATGCTACCGCTGGCCGTTTTATACTCATTGACTATGTTTGGTAGTATCGGCGGCGGTTGGTTTCCGATGTTCTTTATCAACAAAGGATACGAAGTCTATGATGCTCGACTAAAGGCGATGCTTTTGATTGCATTCATTCCATTGATCGTCTTACTTGCTCAGCCTTTTGGACATATCAGTTTTTGGGTACCAGTGATCTTAATTGGTATTGGTGCTTCTGCTCATCAAGCCTGGAGTGCCAATATTTTTACGACAGTCTCCGACTTATTTCCTAAGAAAGCGATAGCTTCAGTAGTAGGCATCGGTGGTATGGCTGGAGGTTTTGGTGGTGTAATTATTACCAAAATTGCTGGAGCACTATTCGATCATTACAAAGCCTTAGGTCACATTGAGACAGGTTACACCATTATGTTCGCTTTTTGTGCTCTGGCATATCTTATCGCTTGGTTTGTGATGAAG
>JBATLS010000354.1:0-2227 GCA_049289435.1 Saprospiraceae bacterium
TATTGTGGTAGATGACACTGGCAATCCTATTATCGGTGAAAATATAATAGCGACTCCAGGTGGTACAGGCACCATCACCGATCTGGATGGAAACTATACCCTGAGTATAGACGCAGGCACCTACACCCTCAAAGCTAGTTACCTTGGCTATGCCCCCCAAACAAGAAGTATTTCACTCCAGGGTGGAGAGACTAAATCATGGGATGTGAAGTTTTCAGAAGATGCCTTTACCTTGCAGGACGTAGTGGTCGTAGGTAGCAGAACTGCTCCCAGATCCAATACCACTAGTCCCCTTCCTGTAGATGTATTTTCTGCCAAAGACCTATTGACCACTGGGCAGGCTACTTTTGACAAAGCACTACAGTATAGAGTGCCATCTTTCAATACTGTCCAGACTCCTGTCAATGATGCTACATCACTCCTTGACCCATACGAGATCAGAAATATGGGGCCAAGTAGGACGCTCATCCTGATCAATGGTAAGCGAAAAAATATGAGTTCATTACTTTACACCCAGACTTCTCCAGGACGAGGAGAGACTGGAGCTGATATTTCGGCCATCCCTACAGATATGATCAAAAGGGTGGAAATACTTAGAGATGGTGCTTCGGCACAGTATGGTTCTGATGCCATCGCTGGTGTAATGAATATTATACTCAAAGACGATGCTGATGCCGGTGGCGTTACTTTCAGAACAGGTGTCACATCCAAAGGTGACGGTGAGATGTTCGGGATTGCCATCAATAACGGGACAAAACTTGGCGCCAATGGCTTTATGAATTATACTATTGATCTATCAAAAACAGCCCTTGCCAATAGACCAGGCACAGTAGATGCAGCTGGAGAAGCAGGTGATTTCGGTGCTAATATAACCACTGTACAATCATTCTTGTCCAAGTATCCGGATGCAGGCAATGTAAATGGATCACCAGAGACCGCTGCCTCAAAGTTTGCCCTGAATGCAGGATCAAAAATCAGTGCAAATACAGAGATGTACGGTAATGCAGCGTATGTATTTAAGAAAGTCAATAGTTATGCCAACTACAGAACACCATACTGGCGTACGCTGGGCGATTTCCCATACCTCAAGGATTTCTTCCCCGACGGACCCAATGGCGAATATATAGGTTATGTACCTACCTTTGAGGGTGACCTGAAGGATTATAATGGGACTATTGGATGGAAAACCAATAAAAATGGATGGATCGCCGATGTTAGTTTTACTACAGGAGGCAATCAGCAGACCTACACTGTATCCAACTCGCACAATAGGAATGGAACTAAAAACCCAGACGGCACAAATAAATACAGAGAAAATTCTCCTGTGTTATTTAAGCCTGGTGGAACTGCTTTCAGCCACAATGTGGGAAATATAGACATCACCAGAAGATTGTCCGACAAAGTGGGCGTCGCTTTTGGTTCCGAATTCAGGAGTGAATTATTTACCGTAATAGAAGGAGATCTGGCTTCTTATGAAGATGGTGGTGCCGACTCTTTTGCGGGAAATGACCCTCGTAATTCAGGTCAGTTCAGCAGATACAATTTTGGTGGATATGCGGATATCGCACTCGACTTTTCAGATGACTTCCTGATCAATGGTACCGCTCGTGTAGAAAATTATTCTGACTTCGGAAATGCCTTCGTTTGGAAGGTGTCATCCAGATACAAGTTCAGTGAAGATAAAGTCACCCTCAGAGGTTCGGTATCTACTGGATTTAAAGCACCTACTTTGCACCAAATATATACACAAAAAGCGCAATACAGTTTTGTGCCGGGACAAGGTATCCAAGTAGGTGGATTGATCAGCAATGTGTCCAGGGAAGCGGGACTTTTAGGTCTCCCAAGTTTGGCGCCAGAAAAATCTACCAATATTACTCTCGGATTAGGTATGAGGCCTTCATCTGACTTTTCATTCACATTGGACTACTACAATATCTCTGTTAAGGACAGAATCGTGTTGAGTACAGAAATCGGTAATACTACTGCAGGTAACACAGCTTTGGATAAAATTCTAAATGCCAATAATCTTTCCGACTTGAGTTTCTTTGTCAATGCGCTCGATACTAAGACTTCTGGTTTGGATTTTGTGTCCAATTACAGAGGATTCGAATTGGGTACAGGCAGATTGGGTATCAACCTATCTGGTAACTATACTTTTCAAAATGAAAGGAATGGTGCTGTCAAAAATCCTAAGCTTGTCGCTGACGCTGGTCAATCGGTTGCCAAT
>JBATLS010000355.1:0-5708 GCA_049289435.1 Saprospiraceae bacterium
TACCCCAACCATCCAGGATAATTAAAGCAAGGTTTTTCATGAAATACGGAGTTATAATTTTGTAAATATATAGGAATGCAAGACGGTAAGAATGGCGCAAAACAGCCCAATCATCGTCTATTAAACAGCAAAAATGTGACTTTAATCTAAATTTAACACAAATAAAGAAACTAAAATCAAATGTTCTTACGTTTCATGTGGTGTGCAAACATAGTTAAAATTTTATAATTGCGTATATTTTTATAGCTTGCAGACAAATGATGAAATTTTAAACAAACTCTAAAATATCATTTTCAAATTAATACATCAGTAGTGAAACTTCTCATAAGCACTTTTTTAATAGCCTTCAGTGGATCATTGTTTGGTCAGAGTGAAAGCGTATTTTTCAATGCACTCAAGAATGTGGATGTCACTACCATGGAAAGCTACCTCGAAGAGACGATAGACTTCTGCTTGTTTGAAGATCAGAAAATAATGGGTAAAAAAGCAGCTATGAATAAGCTGAAGGGTTTTTTAGGTGACCAGAAAATCATGAGCGTAGAAATCATGCACAAAGGCGCCTCCAAAGACAGATCATCACAATACAAAGTGGCCAAACTCATCACCAATAAAGAAACCTACCGAGTATTTGTGTTTGCAGTAGGAGATATCAGCGAAAAATCCATCAAAGAGATTAGGATCGATCGGTTTTGAATTAGGTACTAGTTCCGATAGCTATCGGGATTAGGGTGTTCAAGATAGTTATCGGGAATATTTCAATTGGCACATAGCAATGCGACATCACGGTAAAAAATTACATTTTAATGGCTTTGCAATCTCTAATTGCATAAAGATAACTATTTATTGCATTCATTGAATGCAATGCCAGTATTACTCCACTTTTATAAATTTTGTCGAATACGCTCTACCATCAGATGTATTTAATGACATAAAGTATTGACCTGGTGGCAAGTCAGCTGTTTGGACTGTGATTTTATCATTTGACTGAGTATATGGGGCTGCTATTAAGATTCCATCTTTCCTAAAGATTTTAATGCTCAGTTTTTCGCCTGTCAGCTCGGGTATGGGAATATGAAGTTCGTCTTGACTTGGGTTGGGGTAGGCTTTTAGATTTTTCAATGTCGAATAATCTTTTGTTGATACAAAAGAACCAAGGGTATGGAAATCAAATAAGTAATTTGCTTGAAACGAATCAATTTTTCCATCAAGTAGCTTAATTACAACTGGAACCATGATGCTATCTGTTCTAAATGATTTTTCTTCTAAATAAGTAATATTTAGCCTTTCTACTAATGATACATCTGCATGTAATTCGTTGTTAAACATGAAGCTCCTGCTTGCACAAGGGTTAATATTTTTTGAAAAGAGTACACTATCCCAATAAAATCTAATCGGGGGATACTTTATTTTAACTAAAATATAACCCCTTGCAGTAGCATTTCCAATATATGCTGACTCAAGACAATTGCTGGTCGGATGACCCAAAGTAACATGTTTTGAAATACCCTTATTCAAGAATGCTGGGTTTTGAACACCTCTGTTATATAAAAACCTTACCTTATGTACTCTGATCTCAAATACACTGTCAAATGGAACATGAGAGATGTCTTTATCTGCAAATCTGGTATCTAAAACTTGATCGGCTCTGGCATCAGGATGGTATCCAATGATGACACTATCTTTATTTCCCCTGGCATCTTCGGCATAGAGGGTGAACGAAAATTCAGGCTGGAGGGTTTGTGCCCAACTACTTGATACCATGATAAATAACAAGAATATTTGAATGATTTTCATGCTTATAGGTTATTGATAAATACTTTTCTGCCAGAAATTAACTTTCTACCCACAAAATTGACACAAATGAAACTTACCTGTCAATGACAAAAATCATCCATCTCAATGACAATAGTTAGAAATTACCCAATGGTCGCAATTTACTTCCAGAATTGCTAAGTATTATTCAATAAAAATCAACACTATATCCACAATGAAACCTCTCATCAGGTTTCAATAGGATGATGCCATCCTTCTGCTCAAAATCACCAGTGTGATCTACGCTATCTGCGATACCATGCCAAGGCTCAATACACACAAAAGGGGCATTGGGCTTGGACCAGATACCCAGATATGGAAATCCTTCAAAAAAGAATGTCAACCCATAAGCAGATGTATTACTGCTCAATCTGAGAGTGTTACTTTTCAGGTGCTTAAACACCAAAGCATCATTTTCGAAAGTTTCTTCGTACAATTTTACTTTACCCCCAGAAAATCCATGAGTAGTTTTAGTATCGATGAGTCCCTCTTTGATCAGCCATTTCATCGCTTCGTCATCACCATTGAATTGTAATTCATAATCTGCCCACACACTGTCATCATCTATAGGTACTCTGAAGGCTGGGTGATAACCTATGCTGAATAACATATCTTTCTCAGCGCTTATATTATGTACTTCTGATCTGACCATGAGTTGGTTGGATACGACTTCATAGGATATGACCAAAGTCCAATCGAAAGGAAATAGTTTCTTTGTTTCCGAAGTGCTCTGACATATCAGTGATACTAAAGTTTGGGTTTGCTCCACTACTTCGAAGGTCAAATCTCGTGCAAATCCGTGCTGATTCATACGGTATTCCACTCCGTCATAGATCATCTTATTATCTTTGAGTTTGCCGACGATGGGAAAAAGTATGGGTGCTTTTCTTCCCCAAAAAGTTGGATCACCACACCACAAATAATCCAAACCTGTTTCTTGATGGGTGATTCGGGACAATTCTGCACCCAAGGCACTGACTTCCACCCTTAGTTGTTGATTTTGGATCAGAAGCATCGGCAGTGTTTTAGTTTTTACGGGAAGTAAAAAAGTACACCAATCGCTCAAGAGACTCACGAGCTTCATTGGCAGGAAAAGTGTGTAAGATTTCGATCGCTTCCATTTGATATTTTGCCATCACTTTTTCAGCATACTGAATACCACCCATAGATGTCACAAAATCTATGACCTCCTTGACTTTGACATTGTTTTGACTATCGTTTTTGATATGGTTGATGATTTTGTTTTTGGTCTTTTTGTCTGCGTTGTTTAGAGAATAGATCAGGGGAAGGGTCATTTTTTTCTCTTTGATATCTATACCTCTGGGCTTTCCGATATTCTCTTCCCCATAGTCAAATAAGTCATCTTTGATTTGAAATGCAATGCCTACTTTTTCACCAAATTTCCACATACGATCAACTGAGTCTTGATCTTCGGTCACAGATTTAGCGCCTGACGAACAGGAAGCAGCGATCAAAGATGCTGTTTTCTGTCGGATGATTTCATAATATATATCTTCGTCTATGTCCAGCTTTCGGGCTTTCTCCATTTGCAACAATTCGCCTTCGGACATTTGTTTGACAGCGGTGGATAGCATCTGGAGATGATCGTAGTTTTTGGTCTCCAGAGCGATCAGCAATCCTTTTGATAGCAGGAAATCACCGACCAAAACAGCAATTTTATTTTTCCACAGAGCATTGACTGAAAAGAAACCACGTCGCTCGTACGAATTGTCCACCACGTCATCGTGCACCAGGGAAGCAGTGTGTGACAACTCTATGAGTGATGCAGCCACATATGTCGAGTCAGAGATTTCTCCAAATAGTTTTGCAGACAGAAATACTAAGATGGGTCGGATTTGTTTGCCTTTCTTTTGGACTATGTAGTAGGTGATTTTATCCAATAAAGGCACAGTCGTCTTCATAGAGTCCTTGAAGTGCTTTTCAAACTGTTTGAGCTCCTTGCTTACCGGTGCTTTTATAATGTCTAATTCTGCGGCCATTATTTGTTAATTATCTAAGCTGATAATGAGGGTGCAAGATACAATTTTATAGGGGCTATCTATGGACTACATTCCATTTTATTTACTTTAATACGCCCCGCCGATCTGCCATAGGTTGTCAGTATCAAATAATATTCTAAAATTTTCCTATAGATCAAATAATATTGTAGGTTTGCACTGCACAAGAGATTTATTGATCCTAATTTCATAAGTAGTGTTAGAGCTATTCCGACGCAATCTTTTTATTAATAATGTATTACTGCTACCTTATATTTTTATACTAAGATTGAGCACTCTGTTGCAGCCAGCCGTATTTCAGACTGATGCCAATACAAACATCCTTCAAAATATCATTTATCAGGCCATTCCAAGTGGCTTGTTACAAAATATAGTGGCTAATATTTTGATTTTCTTTCATGCTTTGATGATCAATTATATTTTCATCAATCACAGAATGTCCAGGGATATTACTTTATTTTCAGGGGTATTTTATGTACTGTTAGTGACCATCAATATTGACAATTCGCTACTTTCCAATGTATTGATTGCCAATAGTTTTATTATCCTGGCACTATACAACTTACTGAAAACCTACAAGATACCTCACCCTACGGCAAATATTTTCAACACTGGATTTTGGATAGGAGTGGCTGGACTTTTTTATTCTCCCTATTTTCTTTTTATTTTATTTGGTTTGATATCCCTGCTAGTATTGAGATCATTTAAGTTCATCGAAAAATTACAATATTTTATCGGATGTGCTGTACCCTACTTTCTTCTATTTACCTACAGATATTGGTATGGAATCGAATTTATAGAACTGAATTTTATAAAAGATATGTTTTTCCGAATACCGCAATTGAGTATGGATGGGATGATTATATTTTATATCGCTGTAGGTTTGATACTATTTAGTGTGATCTTTGTGCTAATAAATTATGGCAATTTTGTCAGCAAAAAAAGTATTCAGACACAAAAGAAAATAGATATAGTATATTGGTTGCTATTGTCATCTTTGATTTCATTTTTAGTATTCAAATCTGAAAATGTCTCTCATCTTATGACTCTCGCTCTGCCGCTATCGTTGCTAATAGGTATCTATGCCAGTGATACTAAGAAAAGGGTTTTCAATGAATTGGTGCACATCTTAATTGTGGCCCTAATTTACATCTCCCATTTTTATCTGATCAACATCTAATCTCACATCAATGGTGTTGTCGTTAAACTTTTATTAAAGGTAGCTTAAGTCACATAGATTATTGATAAAACTATCTACTTTTGTATCTTCAAAGATAATTAGCTATTTATTAATGACATTAAAAATATAATTATTATTTAATATGTTTTTATTTTATTATCTTAAATAACTAATCTTTTTTATTTTTTCGTCCACAACTAGTCAGTGTGTCTCAAATTAAATAATAAAACAATCAAATGAAAAATTTTCTCTTGCTAATAGTGCTTAGTATCGTCTCGGCTGGAGTAGCTATATCTCAGAAAGAATCTCCGGTCACCTGGAATTTTGAACTTAAAAAAACTTCCAATACTGATTATGAAATTGTAGCTACGGCCACCATGAAAAAATCCTGGGTGTTGTATTCTCAATTTACTGATGATGGTGGTCCTATACCGACCCTATTCATGATAGATGATAGAGAAATAAAAATGACCGAAAAATCAAAAGTTATTAAGGAGTTTGACTCTATGTTTGATGTCAATGTCTTGAAATTTAAAGATACGGCTGTATTTACGTCCAAAGTACAAAAGGGAACATCTGATAAACTAACGGGTTTTGTTGAATTTATGACTTGTGATGGGACTAAATGCTTACCACCCACGGAGGTAAAATTCGATCTAAAGTTTTGACACACCCACATCTTTTCAAAGTAATTATAC
>JBATLS010000356.1:0-5301 GCA_049289435.1 Saprospiraceae bacterium
ATATATTTCTTTTAGGAGCGGCGTGCGTAGCTTTGTCTCCAAGATGGTATTTGCCCATACTTCTATCAAGTATTTATAATGATCACAACGAGATAATAGGTTGAACATAGTAGCTACCCACTCCGTAGATTGCGGGAAAGTACTTTCTAATGCTATCAAAGCCTGAAGGGATTTTGCTTTTATTGGAAAATCATCGGACTTTAGTGATTCCATCATAGTATAATAATACTTTGGCAATACCATCAATTGATGCTTAACAAAGTCTTCAAATTGATGCGCCTGTGTAAATTCGTGCAATATATTGATGAGTTGTTTGGTCCTTTTCTGATCCCAATTATTGATATTATGTACAAAATCATTGATGACATCGACTCCGTAAAATTGACCCAATTCCAGCCACTTTTCAGCTTTGATTTCAGTAAAATATCTCTCTAATAATTGGTATCCTAAGTCCTGCAACTGATTTTTGTCATTCTCCAGGATAAGCCAATCTATCACTGGACCAAAATCATTTTTTCCATTTCCGATTTCTTCCACGCTAAGTATCTGAACCAAGTATTTGGCTATGTCATTATCATTATCTTCCAGTGAGTTTCTATTTGTATTATAGAATGACAACCATTTGATTTTGAAGTCATTGGAAGAATGAAATAAGATATTTTTATGCTGCTCTTTTGACCAAACGGCTACAGCCCCATAGTGATACCAGTAAGTAATATCAGGGCCATAATTGCCCATATAACCACTGTTTTCTACTTCAAGGGGTTCTTCACTTTCTGTGCTGAAAGGTGCTATGATATCCTCATCATTTAAGTCAAACTTTCTCAATTCAGGATAGCCGCCATCTGCCCATTTTTCTAAAGATATACCATTGTCAAATACTTCATCTATCTCATCACAATCATAGTCATCATAATACTTAGGTGAACCGATTTTGTAGGAAGTGATCAAACACAAATTGGCATATAACCCAGCATCCTTTGCCGCTTGCAGCAAGGCTCGTGATTTTGCCCTATCATTGAGTTTAAGATTGTCCAACTTAAAATTGCTGGGAGTATATTGATGTCCCAAGTATATGATCAAAGGATCCTTCTGAACCGCTAATACGGGTATTACCTTTCTGAAACTGGTGCTCAAACTCTCGATATGCTTTTTAAATGATTGCAATGCTATCTTATGGTCTGATACTTTTTGTATTAGATTATATACCAAAACTACTCTAAACCCTTCTGTAAGTGGTTTGACCTCATGATCGCAGTCTGCATAAAAAGCTCCAAAGGCTAGCTTACCTTGCCTGCTGTCGGCGGAAAAATCTATGGTCTTTTCTTCTCCTTCAAATCTCACCAATAATTCTGCCCCCGTGTGATTGGATGGCAAAGCGACTATCAACGTCCCAAACATATTCGCTTCTTTCTCACTATCCTTGTGCGTGAGGAAAAAATCTCCTTTCTCGTATATCAGCAGTTTATACAATTGGGCTTCGACGTCGTATTCCTTGATTCCCAGATCTTTTTTGACCCCTTTAAGTATGCCTTTTATCATATCTGACCAGCCCGTACCCTCGAAAGTCAACTGTGAGTCATTTATTTCCCAAGCACTACGTACTGTCGGATCTATCAACGTTTCATGCCCTTTGCCAAACGGTGCTTTATGAGCCACACTTATTAGCGCACGAGCTTGTATTTCGTTGATAGGATATGCCAACTCACCCAAACCCTCAATACTCAGCTGGGGAAATATAAAATCTCTTGATCCCTGACTACAGAAAGTGCCACCTCCTTTTATGCCTTTGAGACATTGGATGATTTCTTTTTTGAGCTGATTATCTACCATTTTTGAGTACTTTTTTTTGTGCCTGTCGATATGATTCTCAACCATATTTTTGGGTTTTTGGTTCAGAAGGGTTTGAACTTATTTTTGACCAAAGGACTATTTTTAAATCACTTCTCTATTAAGGTGACACAATAGTTTTCTATTTGGTTGGAAATTTTTACTCAATATTATTATGCTAATGTTTAAAACCTATACCTAAAGTAGAAGTGATTTTGAACGTATTAATATTATTATTCTTCTCAATTTACTTTAAGTATAATTTTTTTTGACTATAAATATCGATATTCTTATTTTAAAATCATTTACTTTGGAATTTATTTGCCATAATAAAACCCTTGCATCACCATCGCATACTTAATCACATCTAACACCGATTCCAACATTGGCTCAGGCACAATTAAATTTAAATCCAAATTCGAATCTTTCAACATTAAAGCAGCAAAGTATATGGGTTCAAATTTTTGTTTTAATTCGATATTTTTGTCAAAAAGCTGAATGATCCAGTCATATTGATAATGGACTAAAGATTCTTTTAGATAAGTACCTGCATGGTTTGAAGCCATGAGTTTATAAGATATTAATTCTCTTTGATGCTGATACATATCAAAGTTACCCAACCAAAGATCATAGATATTCATTAACGGGTTGGATATATCTTCGTTCTTGAGTGATTTTATCATCTTAGATGCGACTATTTTATCATTTGCTAAGTAATGTATAAAAATTTGATCGCCAAACAAGTTTTCTTTGGATGAATAAGATACAGTCGAATCATTTGCAATATCACTTACCTTTTCAAAATCTTGAGAATTCTGTTCTTCCCCATCATACCAAACTTCCAAAAAATCTGTCAGATACCTTGCTCTCTTTTTCTCTCTTGTGCCAGCTTGAGTCATGAGGAGATATAGATTAAATAAGCGCTCTTTGAGCCGATACACGGTCTTTCCCTTTTTGGGTTTCTGAGCTTCTACTATTCTTGCTTTTTGCAGTTTGTTGAGTTGGGCAGAGATGAGACTGCTGGGCATGAGACAGGTCTGGACGAGTTGCTCTACTGTCGCTGGTTGCCATATGGATGCCAGTTCGGCCACTATTTTTCGTTGTTGTGGCGTGAGTTGTTGTAGGCGTTCCTGATAGATGGATGTGGTTTTGTCTATGATGTCTTTGAGATACTCGAAGCCTTGCGCATGTCTATTGTCTACGAGCAATCTGATAAACATGATCATGGTACGTGGATTTCCACCAGTCATCTGTCGGATAGCTTCTACCTTGCCGGGGTTGTCTCGAAGTATGTCTTTTATTTCAGTAAGGTCATTTACTTCGCTCCAATGTTTAAACAACTCATTGACTTCTTCCTTTGTCAGGTCTTCGAGTCGTATGATCTTAAAAAACTGATAAAACGGGTCACCATAATCCCAAAAATCTTCGGACATTTCTGTACTGCCACCTATGATGATGAGGTCTTTGTGGTTTTGGAGCAATTCTCTCAAGAGTACTTTATCGTCGTCAATATTCTTAAATACCCGATCTATATTGTCCAGTAATAGGATGATTTGTTTGTTTTCCTTTTGAAGAAAAGTGTTGATGATGTCATATCCTGTTTTGGAAAGATATGAAAAATCTTCCTGAGACGTGTTAATTTCAGGTCTATTGATATCATATCCCTGAGCGGCCAGCTCGTCAATGATGGCCAGCCATATATCAAATAATCTGTATAGCCCGGCTTGTTCTTCTGGTAGATAGATAGCAATAAATTGGTCGCTCTCTTGGTACTCCACCTTGATCCTGTTGAGCATAGATGACTTTCCGCTACCAGCTGACCCTACCAATACGTAGTGTTGTATAGAATCTGTTCTGTTGTTAGCATTGATTTTGTTCAGGATTCTATTCAGGAGATGAGTCCTAACTATAAAACCTTTTTTGATTTCTTCGGCAGTGAGTTGTGATACCTGATGGGTGGTGATGTGATATGGTTCGACCATGATTATTTTGTTAGGCTGTAATGATACTTCCACCAATCACGCAGCAATGGTGAAGCAAAAATCAATTTTCCGGATTCATTTTTTGTCAGATAGCCATCAGCGATTAATACCTGATGAATCAATTCTTCAAATTCTTCCTCTTTGTGTTGATTGGCAATGTTAAGCACTTCTTGCATAACCATTTGATCCTGATGAGCGATGTTGGTCAATACCTGCATTAAAAATTTTGAGTGATCTGAGAAGTAGGTTTTTATCCGATCTACCCAGTCAATAAATTTATCGCTTTCGGTGATTAGTTTTTGATATACTTGATCTACATCTTCTATACTTAGGGTGGTACTGTTATGATCTTCAGTCCATTCATCGCCTTTTTCTATGATCAGCTGTATGTAGTATGGGATAAGTTGGAGCAGCTTCTTTTGTATGTGGTTTCTGGTTTCTATGGGTACATACATACTTGCTTTATCGGTGAGAAAGTGTATAAATTCGTCAAATTCGGAAGATGTCAATGGCTCCAGTTCTATCACCTTCAGGTCATTTAACAATTTGGAGCGGCCTATTTTTCTTACGATGTGGGTAAGCCCTACCGAGCCTGAAAAAACCAGACTAAATTGCTGATTAAAATCAGAAGTTTGTCTCAGACTTCGTAGCGTGTGCAACACATTCAGGGCCGTTTCTGCACCTTCGTTTTCTCTGATATTATTGATGACATCTGGAAATTCGTCGAGAAAAAGGACTATTTTTGCCTCTGATTCGCTGATTGCCGACACTAAATCCAAAAACACTTGCTTGTGATCTATTATTTTATCATCCAAATCAATACGACCATCCAAGACATTTATCCCTTTGATTTTTTTTGATGTGATGATTGTCCAGATGCTTTTGCGCCAAGTATCTGATTTTTTAAGGGACTTCTCTATCAGTTTTATCAGCCTTATATAAAGGTCGGTAGATGTTTTGTCAGATTCTATATCTTCATAAATACAGATAAGATCCTCATAATGAGTATTGGCCAATTCTTTTAAGATGGAAGTTTTGCCCGTTCTCCTTGGTGCTGTGAAGTGAACAAAATTACCTTTGCAAAGTGATCTTAAGATCAGGGTTTCGATCCTTTTTCTAGAGAAGTATTTGCTTCCTTCTGCTGCTGTACCTATGATGGTTTTACATAGTATTCTCATTTTTGCCAAGTTTGTAATTAATACAACACTTTTGTTGGTAATTTAGTTCACAACTATTTCGTTGTATTTATATTTCGCAACTATTTTGTTGGCATAATACGAAATGATCTACGCGTGTGCATGTCAAACACAAGTTGACGATGGCCAATATCACAATTTACAAAAGAACAATAAGCTATATCCAATATCCTATTATATAAATGCTAATACCATGATATCGATATGTAATAGAATATTTTGATAGTACTTGGCCAATTGATAGGATTGAGCCTTTGCAATATTTATTTCATTTTATGGCAAATCTTGTAGTC
>JBATLS010000357.1:0-1684 GCA_049289435.1 Saprospiraceae bacterium
TCGTGGACGCCTCCAGCCTCTTCCGCAAGGGGCGGGCGCAGAACTTCCTGGACCCGGAACATGCCGAAACCATTTTGGGCTGGGTGCAGGGCTTTGCCGAGGTGGAAGACCGGGCACGGGTTGTGACCGTGGAGGAAATCAAGAAAGAGGAGTGGACTTTGAATATCTCCCGCTATGTCTTGCCCCCCATCGGCCAGGACATCCCGCCCTTGGACGAAGCCGTGGCCGATTTCAAAGCGGCTCTGATTCAGGTTCGAGAGGCAGAAGATAATTTGCGCCGGGTGATGGTTGACGGAGGCTGGCTCAATGACTGATCGCCTAACCCAACAAAAACTCGAATCCTACCTCTGGGGCGCGGCCACCATTCTGCGCGGGCTGATTGATGCCGGGGATTACAAGCAGTTCATCTTTCCCCTGCTCTTCTTCAAGCGGCTGTCGGATGTGTGGGATGAGGAGTATGCCGAGGCGTGGGACGAATCCGGCGACGAGGCCTATGCCACGGCCATGGCCAACGGGCGTTTTGTAATCCCTGCCGACAGCCATTGGCGGGATGTGCGGGAGACGCCCAAGGAGGTGGGGCGGGCCATCCAGAATGCCATGCGGACCGTGGAAGCGGCCAACCCTGACCGGCTGGACGGCATCTTTGGCGACGCGCCGTGGACAAACAAGGAGCGGCTGCCGGATCGTACCCTCAAGAACCTGTTGGAACACTTCTCCGCCCACACCCTCTCCCTGGCCAATGTACCCGAGGATGAACTGGGCAACGGCTACGAGTTTCTGGTCAAGAAGTTTGCCGACGACAGCGGCCACACGGCCCAGGAGTTCTACACCAACCGCACGGTGGTGCATTTGATGGTGCAGATGCTGGACCCCCAGCCCGGCGAACGCATCTATGACCCCACCTGCGGCACGGGGGGCATGTTGATCTCCGCCCTGGACCAGGTGAAGCGCAGCGGGGGCGAACACCGCACCCTGGGCCTCTATGGCCAGGAGCGCAACCACATGACCGCGGCCATCGCCCGCATGAACTTGGTCCTGCACGGGGTGGAGGACTTCGCCATCGCCCGGGGGGACACCCTGGACCGGCCCGGTTTTACCGACCGGGACAGTCTGGCCGCCTTCGATGTGGTGTTGGCCAATCCGCCTTATTCCATCAAACAGTGGAACCGGGAAGGCTGGCAGAGCGATCCTTGGGGACGCAACTTCCTGGGCACGCCGCCCCAGGGCCGGGCCGACTATGCCTTCTTCCAGCACATTTTGCGCAGCATGGACGCCCACAGCGGACGCTGCGCCATCCTCTTCCCCCACGGCGTGCTCTTCCGCAAGGAGGAGGCGGAGATGCGGCGCAGGCTGGTGGAGGCGGACCTGGTGGAGTGCGTGCTGGGTCTGGGGCCGAACCTCTTCTACAACTCGCCCATGGAAGCATGCGTGGTGATTTGCCGCAGCCGTAAACCGGCGCAACGCCAAGGCCAGGTGCTCTTCATCGACGCGGTCAACGATGTGGCCCGGGAGCGCAGTGCCAGTTTCCTGCGCCCCGAACACCAGACCCACATCCTGGGTGCGTACCAGGGCTGGCAAGAGGAACCGGGTTTCGCCCGCATTATCGGCCAGGACGCCATCGCCGCCCAGGGCCACAGCCTCTCCATCCCTCTCTACGTCAAACGCACGTTGAACGGGAACGGGG
>JBATLS010000358.1:0-3016 GCA_049289435.1 Saprospiraceae bacterium
TAGAGACGCAATGCATTGCGTCTCTACAATTATCATCAACAATGCCACCACCAAAAACCACCTTCACGTTTCTTAATTACTTTTTTTACCGATACTATAATGCTATGTAAATGATTCATTATCAACATGTATACTCCATTTTCAAAACTTATATCAGGATGTATTTCAAATGTTTCAAATCGATCTACATCTGGAATTGGGTCATTTAAGTCAATGGTATCGTACCATCTATGATTTCTCTAAAAAAATGAATTTTGTCTTTGGCGCAGTTGATTATGATATAGGAGGTACTCTACTCGTAATCGCAATGTCGCAAAAGTTTAGTCTACATTCGATATATAATTTTATAGGTCATAGCTCAGAGTTTTTTATCAAACCTCTTAGTCTCTATATGTTCTATTGGCTTTACAGCAAAAAAAAAGGATTGCATCTTTTTATAAATGTCACATATCATCACTTAAGTCGGTTTACAACGCAATATTTGTATAAATCCAAAGCTCCCTAGCCTATACTTTTGATGAGGACTTCCTGATCAGAAAATATCATCCAGGAAAAGTCATAGACATAGTTGACAAATTTATTCTGCGAGTTGATATGATAATGAGTTATGTATTGCCAATTATACTTTTTAACATCCAATTCCTGTCTCTTTATCTTCTTTTGAGTACTGTTTTTACCCATGATTTCTAGAAGGATCGATCTGTTGCGATGTAGAATTTTATCTATTCGTTCGGAAGCATCATGGGTGACTGACTTTAGTTTGACGTGATAAGTACCTTTGCAGGTAGGTGAAGAGAATATTTTATCTGCTCTGCCAGTAAATGGCTGCTTGCAAAGGCGACAATTACGCTGGTGTCTTTTGTTGGATTTTGTGATAAGATCTGATGACATGGGCGTAAATATTTTTTAAGTAAATGGTTTTAATATTTGGTATTATAATTTACTAAAACAGGGTGAAAAGTTTAGTGATTTATCCGTAGTTAACCGTAATATACGTATGTTACGGTAACATACAAATATTAACGGATAATGTTGATAATCTGTTGATTAATGTGATATATTTATGCAAGAATAACCTTATTATTGCATAAATATCTACCATATTATGATCTGTATATCAAAAATAGTGCATAAGGAAGGTACTAGGATTTTGCTCCGTTTTATTAAAGATGAACAAATCGCAAGTCTTATCAAAAGTCTAGAGGGTGTATCTTATAGTAAGACCTACACGGGCTGGCATCTGCCATATACTAAAGAAGCATGGAATGGTTTTTTGAAGCTAAATCTGATCTATACAATAGAAGATACCGGAACCACTGGCAGTGCAATGCCGATAAGTGAGAATACCGGCACCACCATCGCTGATGTGCCTCCGCATTGCACCGAGCAGGCAGCAGACACCATAGTAGGATCTATCAGGTATATGCATCCATATTTTTATGTCCGTGGTATCAATGCCATTCAAAGTATTGGTATAAAAAATATACCTGGAGTGTATTGGAATCAAAGGTATGAAAACTGGGTAATCCCGGCCAATCATGGCGCCCTTTCATCGCTATGGACCGATGTCCGGATCATTTCAGAAGAGCGATATCACCATTGGGAGAAACTGATCGGACAGGTAAATAATCCTCCTACATGTATTTTGTACAGCAGTCCTGAGCTTCCTGATCATGTGCTATTACAACTAACAGGATACAATGTAGATGTAGATTTTTTGAAGCATATACCCGAGCGATCCTATGACAAAAATGGCAAATACTGGTTGATACCTTCCAATCCTGATATCGTACTCAGAATCACAGATCATTATAAGGCTAAAAATACAAAAATAATCTCGCGGATCAAATTGGAATATCTGGAAAGGAAAGAACCTACTTATGCAGAGTACAAAAAGTATTTATTGTCCAAAAGTACGGATGGTATCCAATATGCCACACTACCTTACTTAGATAAGCTCATAACAAAGCGGTACAGTATATCCACTATCAGGGAGTATTACAGCAGGTTTTCAAAGTTTGCCATTGATATTTTGCCTTTAAAATGTGACGAGATAGATGTCACCAAGATAAATGATTTTTTGTGTAGAATAAGTGAGGCCAAGGGGTCTGAAAGCCTTTTGAATAGTTATATCAATGCCATCAAATTTTACTATGAAAAGGTAATATTTCGTGTGGACTTCAAAATCGACTACATTAAAAGACTCAGAAAGGGCCATTACCTGCCCAAAGTGCTCAGTGTACAACAAATAGATGCTATGCTGAGAGTGACAGAAAATCTAAAACATATAGCACTTCTGTACGCCCTCTATGGACATGGAGTCAGGCTCAATGAGGTACTTTGCATCAAACTTGACGATCTACTTTGGGATAGAAATTAGATTTTTGTAGATAAAGGCAAGGGAAATAAAGATCGCTATGTACCTATGAGTCAAGAGTTTAAATCTTTGATGCAGTTATAAATCCATGAGTATAAGCCACAATATTGGCTTTTTGAAGGACAGGATCAAAAGAACCAATATAGTGATCGCAGTGTGCAGGAAGTGGTGAGAAAAGCAGCAAAGAAAGCTGGAATCACTATTAAGGTTACTCCGCACTCGCTGAGACATTCATATGCTACACATTTGGTAGATGTGGGTACGCAATTGCCTTACGTGAAAGAGTTGTTTGGACACAAGGATATTCACCCCGTTGGATTTTCTAAGTATAATCGAAATCTATTTCGTAAATATATTTTCCCACTGCCAGACTTCAAATATTTCTCCCGTCTGGTTGCATCTTGTTGATTTAGACAACCTTCCCAATATATCAAATTCAAGGGTCGTCTGTCTACCGTTGACTTAACTTTGGCCGCTTCATGCTCACTAATTCTGTTAGTCAAATATTTAGTATAACCTGTATAAAATAAGTTATCACTTTCACTGATTAAGACATAAACGTAATAGTACTGCATACCTTTTTTCGGCAAAGATAATAATCCTACGGGGTAAAAACTACGATGATCTATACGCATGTGA
>JBATLS010000359.1:0-3750 GCA_049289435.1 Saprospiraceae bacterium
TGTCACGATATCAGAAAGATTGTAGAACCCACCTTGCATCGCGCCGGTGGTTCGATTTTTTATATCAATATGTCATTTTCAGACCTTCAGCTAGGCGGTTCGTCATTTGCACAAGCCATAAATGGTATCGGAGACATAGCCCCGGATGTAACAGATGCCCTTAAATTTAAACAGGCATTCGATACCGTCCAGCAGTTGATCAGCAGTGAAATGATAGCGGCGGGGCATGACATAGGTAGCGGCGGTTTGGTCACAACTTTGCTCGAAATGTGTTTTGCAGATACAAATTTGGGCGCTGATATAGACTTATCATCTTTAGATGTGAATGACAGCATCCGTCTCCTTTTTGCTGAAAATGTGGGTATCGTGTTTCAAGTAGTTCAAGGTGCAGAGAATATAATAAAAGCACTTTTCGATGATTTGGGAATGGAGGTTCATCTCATTGGCAAAGCAACAAGCACTCCTGTATTAAATATTAAAAACAAGGAAGACAAATATTTATTGGACATACCTAAATACAGGGATATTTGGTACAAGACTTCCTATCTCATGGACATCAGGCAGTCAGGAGCAATCAAAGCCAGGGAAAGGTTTGACAATTATAAAAATCAAAGCCTGCAATTTGAGTTTCCTAATGGATTTGATGGCAAATTACCAGTACTTCCTACCAATGGAAAAAGAATCAAAGCCGCAGTCATCCGAGAAAAAGGGAGCAACTCAGAAAGAGAACTGGCCAATGCATTGTACATGGCAGGATTTGATGTCAAAGATGTGCATATGACCGACTTGATATCTGGCAGAGAGACGCTGGAAGACATCAGATATATCGGTGCTGTCGGTGGTTTTTCCAATTCTGATGTATTGGGTTCGGCCAAGGGCTGGGCTGGAGCATTCAAGTATAATGAGAAAGCAAAGACATCTTTGGACAATTTTTTCAAGAGAACAGATACGCTTTCTGTAGGTATTTGTAATGGGTGCCAACTATTTGTCGAATTAGGCCTGCTTTATCCCGAACATCCTCACGCTCCCAAAATGGATCACAATGAATCGCACAAACATGAGAGCAGCTTTACTTCCGTATCCATAGCCGCCAACCATTCCATCATGATGCATTCGCTAGAAGGAAGCACACTCGGAGTATGGATATCCCATGGTGAAGGTAAATTTGTGCTAAAGGGTAAGGAGTCAGACTATCATATTGTAGCAAAATATGGTCACGAAACATATCCTGCCAATCCCAATGGTTCAGATTACAACACTGCCATGATGTGTAGTGCTGACGGAAGACATCTGGTGATGATGCCACACATAGAGCGCAGTACTTTTCAATGGAACTGGGCGCATTACCCATCCGAAAGGAAAGATGAAGTGTCTCCATGGCTGGAAGCTTTTATAAATGCCCGTATATGGCTTGAGAACAATCAATTATAAAACCTGTATCAATGTTTAGTAAAAAATATTTACCTTTTAACCTATTTTACCTTTTTATCATCGTGGTCAATATACTTTTTATGGATTGGCTGACCGACTATAGAGTAGTAGCCAAACCCATGATCATGGCATCACTGATTGGTTTTTATATAAGTACTGTTAGAAATCAATCCCCTTTATTTATTCTGGCTTTGATCGCGGCATTGTTTGGAGACATCTTTTTAATGTTCGAGAGTGAAGACTTCTTCTTGTTGGGATTAGGCTCTTTTATGGTGATGCAAATCCTATACACACTGACATTTTTGCCGGACAGAAATACCAACATTAAAGAAAATCTTCCTAAAATCATTGGGGTTTTGGTAACAGCAATTGTTGTGCTCAGCTTTCTATGGTCCACATTGGGGGAGATGTTGGTTCCTGTGGCCATTTACACAGCCGCAATCTGTATGATGGTCACATCTGCATTGATCAGAAAAAACACATTAACCTGGTACCTTCCCGTAGTATTTGGGGTGATTTTATTTCTAATATCTGATGCTCTGATAGCATTCAATAAATTTGGTGGTTCATTTGCAGCAGCTCCCTACCTGATCATTCTGACTTATATGATCGCTCAATACCTAATCGTCAGAGGGGTTATTGAAAGGAGTACTTATCCAACGCATTGAGTTTGAGACCAGCCTGATACAAGACTTCTTCCTCTTTGGCAAAACAAAAACGTACCAGTTTCGATTGTCTTTTGTCGCTATAAAACCCTGAGACCGGAATACAGGCCACTCCGTGCTTAATAGTCAGTACTTTGGCAAATGCATCATCGTCCATATCGCTCATCTCGCTGTAATCACACAGTTGAAAAAAAGTTCCTTTGGTGTCTAAAGTCTTAAGCCCTGATTTTTGAATAGTATTCAGAAAGAAGTCACGTTTTTTTTGGTAAAAGTCATTGAGTCCAAGGTAATGTGATGGATCCTCCATATATTCTGCCAAAGCATTCTGCAAAAAAGAATTGACACAAAAGACATTCCATTGGTGCACCTTCCTAAATTCCTTCATCAGATATTCTGGTGCAATACAATATCCGATCTTCCATCCGGTACAATGATAAGTTTTACCAAATGAAAACACCGCGATACTCCGCAGAAAAAGTTCAGGATACTTCAGGACACTTTCGTGTGATCTGTTATCATATACCAGATGTTCATACACTTCATCACTCAGGATCACGATATTGGTATCTTTAACTATAAACGACAACTTGTTCATATCTTCTCTGGTCATGATGGTCGCTGTAGGATTATGGGGCGTGTTGATGATGATCATTTTTGTCTTTTCGGTGATCATCGCTGATACAATTTCCCATTGGATCTTAAACTCCGGAGCTTCCATAGTATACACCTTCACCTTACCACCTGCCAGTTCGATAGATGGTCTGTAGCTATCATAAGCAGGCTCAAAAATGATCACTTCATCCCCTGGGTGTACGATGGCAGTAATGGCCGTAAAGATGGCTTGCGTAGCTCCGGCAGTTATGGTGATCTCACTGTCAGGATGGACATGACAACGGTAGGCGATGGCCGTCTTTTGAGCGATGATTTCTCTCAGCTGGACGACTCCAGCCATTGGAGCGTATTGATGCTTGTGATTACTGACATGTTTTTGGACGAGATCAAGTAATACCTTGGGCGGATCAAAATCCGGAAATCCTTGTCCCAGATTAAGTGCTCCATGTTTTGCTGCGAGTGCCGACATCTCTGTAAATATGGTAGTATCCGATGAGGAGAGTTTTGAAATGATGTTCAATGGTTGCTATTTTATTTTTCATTCCTTACAAATGTAAAAAAAAACCTGATGAGCTGGCAATATTTATTTCAAAAATTCACCGTCATCTTAATATAACCAAGGCCATCCTCCCCAGTGTTCAAAATCATATCTATTTATATGTTTTATCTCTCTCTAAATGCCTAACTTTACAACTACATTATTTTGGCCAAAAAGTATTTAAATAGCAAATATATGAAATCAGATACATCAGCAGATAAAACACGCAATACCCCCGAAGATATTCTGGTAAAGCCCCATTATACTCCCAAAGACATTTCTGATATTCAACATATTGGTTTTCAGTCAGGTTTTCCACCGTATTTGCGGGGGCCCTATAGTACGATGTATTTGTCATCGCCCTGGACGATCAGACAATATGCGGGGTTTTCTACCGCCACAGAGAGCAATGCTTTCTACCGCCGCAATCTTGCAGCTGGTCAGAAAGGGCTTTCTGTAGCCTTCGACCTTGCCACCCATAGAGGCTACGACTCAGATCACCCT
>JBATLS010000360.1:0-10084 GCA_049289435.1 Saprospiraceae bacterium
AAGGATAAATGTTCGAAGGACGATTTAATACCTGAAAACCTACCAGCTAAGTATGGATTTCCTGTCATCAGACAGTCTGATTGTGGGATGGCAGCTGCTACTTACAAAGATGAGGTATATACCATAGCTACAGGGGCATGTTATAAAATATTGAGAACATGGACCATCATCGATTGGTGTCAAAATCAGGATCTAAAAGGGTCTCTATATACCTATACGCATGCACAAACCATAAAGGTCACCAATACGGTGCCTCCATTTTTTGTAGGTGTAGTGCCAGCGAGAGATACTTTCAATACTATAAAAGGCAACTGTAAAGACGCAACCGTCAATATATCAGTCACTGGAAAGGATCTATGTACACCGGACAATATGCTGAGATGGTTTTATTCGATAGATTTTGGCAATAACAGTACTATAGAAATTTCTAACCATGGAGTAGGTCCACTTGCAAATATCAATATTTTATTTCCAGTTGGATTACATAAAGTGATTTGGACATTTGAAGACCAATGTGGCAATGTGGTGTCCAAAGAGCAATTAATATTTGTCAGGAATATAGACAAGCCCAATGTATCTGGGTTGGAAAAAATCAGCGTGAGTGTCATCCCATGGGATACCAATGGTGATGGCAAACCTGATATAGAGAAGGCATGTATTATAGCCTCTACGCTCAATGCGAGTAGCAGCAGTCCATGTTGTGTAGAACCACTGAGATTTAGTTATTCTGAAAATGTAAATGATACCATCCGATGTTTTGATTGTATGGATGTGGGAGCGGACATTACAGTCCAGTTGTGGGCGCATGACTGCAATGGCAATAAAGACTTTGTGATTGTGAAGATTGATGTTCAGGACAATAACAATTCAGATGTTTGTGAAAAACTGTGTATCGATAATCCACCTATTCCAAATATTTCTGGTGATAATGTAGCTTGTTCTGGTAAAACTACTGTACTCACAGCTACAGGTGGTACATCATATCTATGGAGTACTGGTGCAACAACCGCCCAGATATCAGTGTCACCCATCGTCACTACCACATACAGTGTGACAGTGACCAATGCCTTCAGATGTACTGCATCCACTTCAAGAACGATCACCGTAAATCCGTCACCATCTACAAGTATCTCAGGATCCAATATATGTTTGAATGGTTTTGCAACATTGAAAGCCACAGGTGGAGGTACATACTTATGGAATACGGGGGCTACTATTGACTCTATAGTGGTGAGTCCTTTAGTCAGTTCTACTTATACTGTCACAGTGACAAGCGCAAATGGATGTACCGCAACTGCCAGCAGATTGGTGGTGGTGAGTCCCTTGCCTGCTGTAATAATTACTGGTAGCAATGTCATCTGTATAAATGAACAAGTGACGCTGACTGCTTCAGGCGCAACTACTTATAGTTGGAGCAATGGATCAACGGGTGCGGTCATCCAGGTAAGTCCATCCAACACCACAACATACACGGTCACGGCAACGGATGCTAATGGCTGCACTGCTACTCAGACTAAAACAGTCACGGTGAATGGATTATCCATAAATGTTGCCATCACAGGAGATACCACGATATGTCTAGGTGGTTCTACTACATTGACTGCATCGGGGGGGATATCATATACTTGGAGTACTAATGCTACTACGGCGTCGATCACCGTTAGCCCACTGATTACTACCATCTATACTGTGACCGCCACAGATGCCAATGGCTGTAAAGGTACTGCATCTCGAACCGTTATAGTAAGACCAAGACCCCTTTTAGTGATTACTGGCGATACCATCGTTTGTAATACTGGAAATGCAACATTTGCAGCAACGGGTGGGCTGACTTATTTGTGGAGCACTGGTGCCACTACGGCATCAATCACAGTGAGCCCGGTTCAAAACACCACTTACACAGTGACTGCTACAGATGCCAATGGGTGTACCAATACAGCATCCACATTGATCAAAGTTAGACCATTGCCTACTATAATTATCACTGGCCCAAATGTCATTTGTATCAACGAAGCGGCTGGACTCAAAGCAAGCGGTGCCAATACCTACTTATGGAGTACTGGAGCTACCACAGATTCTATCACTGTAAGTCCTGCTATCACGACCACATATACTGTGACAGCCACTGACATCAGTGGGTGTACAGCGACTCAGTCCAAAACAGTCACGGTCAACGGTTTGACCATCAATGTAAATGTGACTGGAAATAATATACTTTGTTTAGGGGATTCCACGGTACTCAAAGCCACTGGTGGTATATCTTACCTGTGGTCCAATGGATCTGTAGCGGACTCCATCAAAGTAAAACCTACCGCTACGACCACTTATACAGTGACCGCTACAGATGTTAATGGATGTCGAGCTTCATCATCGAGGACAGTTACGGTCAATAATCCACCAATTATAATAATAGATGGAGATATTTCTATTTGTAAAGGTGATTCTTCTACTCTTACTGCCATTGGAGGGGCAACGTATCTATGGAGCACAAATGAGACCACTGCATCTATCAAGGTCAAGCCTATGGTAAGTACCAGCTATACGGTCACTGCAACAAATGCGCTTGGGTGTCGAAACACAGCCAGTATTTTTGTGACGGTGGATACATTGCCTATAGCAGTCATCACGGGTAACAATTTGATATGCAGAGGTGATTCTACCGATCTGACAGCATCAGGAGGAGTAAGTTATCTTTGGAGTACTGGAGCTACTACACCTACGATCAGGGTTGCACCACTAGTAGCTACGACTTATACAGTGACAGTCACAAGTATCCATGGGTGTACCAGTACAGCAGCTAGGACGGTCACTCTTAGAGCCCAACCAGTGGCAGTGATTACTGGTAGTACCATCATTTGTCCAGGCGACTCTACTACATTGAAGGCAACCGGAGGTGTTGTATATGTATGGTCAACTGGCGCTACAACTGATAGTATCAGAGTTTCGCCTGCTGCCAACACGACATATAGTGTGACCGTGACTGATATCAATGGTTGCAAAGCAAGTTCTTCTGCATCAGTTCAATTGGAGTCAGAGACGTTGACATGTACCACAAAAAATTACACTGCTTATTTAGGCCCTAATGGTTCAGTGACTATCATACCATCCAATATAAGTACGGGTTCTGCTGGAGGATGCGGCAATGTGACAGCAGTGGTGACTCCTAATCAATTCTTTTGTAATGATGTAGGGGTAAAAGTAGTAACACTAACCGTCACCAATACCGTGACAAATCAATCATTGTCATGTACCGCACAGGTCACAGTGACTGATACTATTAAGCCAACACTGACTTGCCCTTCCAATGTCACGATCAATTGTGATGCATACAACCCTAATACGCCGCTAAGTACATATGGTGTGGCGTCAGTTACTGACAATTGTCTAGTAAATCTGACGATTACTGAATTGCCAATCAGAAACTTGAATATTTGTAATATTGGTCAAATCACCAGAACATTTACTGCCACGGACAATAGTGGCAACACTACCCAATGTGTACAATTGATTTCAGTCATAAATCCAGCCCCTCTTGGTTTGGCCAACATAGTTTTCCCGAAGGATACTAGTGTGTCCAATTGTGGAGGAATCACGCCGAGCATCACTGGAAATACAATTGTAAATGCTAATAATGCTGCATGTAGTCGCATTTCTGTTTCTTTTGTGGACAATATTGCTGCGCCAAAATGCGCTGCAGTCGTGTTAAGGACCTGGACTGTTATAGATTCATGTCTCTTGATCCCTGGTACCAATTCAGGTATATTTACCAAAGTTCAAACGATTACAGTATTTGTAGAACAACCAGTCATTACTGGCCCTCAGAATATCCAACTGACGCTTGATCCTAATACTTGTATGGCTGCATTGGCTGGAAGTAGGCATGCTGCATCAGGTTGCAACCTAAAATTGAGCAACTCGACCAACGGAAATCCAAACTTTGACCTAACAGGCAATTATCCGGCAGGTCAGACAACGGTGACATTGACAGCTGTGGACTCTTGTTCAAATCTTATCAGCACTTTCAATTTTGTAATCAATGTCATTGATACATCATCGTTGAGGATAGAGTGCTTCAAAGCATTCCCAGAGATGACCGACCAACTGACTGTGGTAGAGCCAGTCACAAGTTATTATTCCATATTTAGAAGCTGTGGCGATAATACTCCGATCACAGGTTCTTTTAGTAATTTATCTCGGGATGAAAATAGCATCACTTTTGGTTGTGCAGATGTCGGTTCAATCTTATCTTTTCCTCTTTATTTTTACCGTAATGGTGAGACTCAGCCTTTCTTCAGTTGTAATGTTTTGTCCAGAACTCTGGATCCAAACAATTTCTGTGGTTCTGGATTGGTCTCCCTTGATGGAAATATCCAAACAGAAGCTAATCAAACAGTAGCAGATGTGACCATGAAACTGGACGGTAGCAATATGACCCCTGTAGTGACAAATGCCAAAGGAAATTACAGTTTTGGAGAAATGTCCAGAGGTGGTGACTATGATGTATCGCCTATAAAAGATATTGACCCACTCGATGGTGTCAGTACTCTTGACCTGATCCACATCCAAAAGCATATTTTGAAAACAGAATTGCTCACATCACCTTACAAATTGATAGCGGCTGACATCAACAAAGATGATAAAATCACCGTAGCCGATATCACTCAGCTTCGTAAACTGATATTGGGTATCAATAGCAAATTTACCGAAAACACCAGTTGGAGAATGGTGGATAAAACGTATGTGTTTCCTGATCCTAAAGATCCATTTATGACTCCTTTTGTTGAGAAGTATCATATCAACAATCTTAACTCCAATATGAAAATAGATTGGGTAGGAGTAAAAATCGGTGATGTAAATGACAGTTATATATCCAAAATCAATGGTGCTCCAGTGGAAGTTAGAGAAAGCGTTAAGTATTTTTCAGTAGATGATCTTTTGTTGACCAATGGTCTCCACACCTTGCCTGTCATGGTGACTGAAGACATGGGATTGCAAGGATTTCAAATATCACTGAAGTTAGATCATGTTTCTACAGCATATGTGACCCCAGCATTGTTACCTATAGAAGAATATCATTATTCATTCCACGATGGTGTGTTGAATATTTCATGGCACCATCCTCATGGGGTAAATGTCAATAAAGGTGAACACTTATTTAATGTACAATTGTATTCAGACAAACAGCAGAGACTGTCGGATATGATACAACTTCAATCTAAAGTCATCAAGCCAGAGCTGTATGATATGAATGATGGTATTAAGAATTTGATTTTATCCATAAGAAAGTCTGGAATTGAATCATTTAGAGTAGTAGGAAATACCCCCAATCCTTGGAAGAATGAAACTTCTATACAGTTTTATCTCCCCGAAGATGGAGAAGTCTCCATAAAGGTGAGGGATCTGACAGGAAGAATGGTCTATTCGTATAAGGGTACTTTCTATCAGGGAGATAATAAGTTGTTGATCACTAAAGAATCATTGGGAGCAGCAGGTATTTACTTGTATGATGTGACCTACAAAAATGAGATCAAGTCATTGAAAATGTTGAATATTCATTAAAAGAAAACTGAAGTTTTTGACCAATTAAAGACACTCTGTAGCAATATAGAGTGTTTTTTTTTGTGCCCAGTAGGGTAATAAAAATAGCTTTAGCTCATTTAGTACACTATTTTTCACATTTTTCACTCGATTTCTCCGAGCCCAATTGAGCTGGACTATGAAAACATTGATTTGTACCTAAAAATATTTAATGAAACCCTATTGCGGCTCATAAAGGGGTAAAAGACATTAAAATTAACCGCCAAATCAGATGGTAGAAGCTACACTAAATTGAGTTGCCAATACATCCCGATAGTTTTCGGGATTGCTAAAGCACCTTTCAGTCATGCACTATAGCACTGACTTTGGTTTGTCGGCCAATGTCATGCTAGTTGCGCCGCAAGCAAGTGGGTTGTGCTTTTGGCCATCATGATGAATTTCAGCATACCCTATTTAGGTCTTAATTTTTGTATGTATTTTTCTTAACAAACTCACTTGGTGACATACCGTAATATTTTTTGAAGGAATATGTAAAATAGGCGTGAGAATTAAACCCTACCGCATAGCTTATTTCACTCATTTTATAATTACTGCTTTGAAGTAGTTTTAGCATTGGCACTTCTCTTTAGCAAAAAGCCGATACTAAATATACCCAAGGCACACAACACGAAGAGCAGTCTGCCCCAAAGTGGATTGGGTATAAAAAACATGAACGATATTCCCGTACCCATGATCATTACCATGTTGCCCAGTTTCATCCTTTGTTGGCGGTCAGCTTCGCTTTGCTGGTCATCGGCTATAACAGGTGTCTCCAGATTTTCGAAAAACTTATCTGTTCCCACTTTATTTTTGTCTTTTTCTTCATTATAAAACAACGTTGTCGCCCAGAAAAAGCCTCCTGTAATAAACAAATGCCCGGCAACTGTCAGAATGATATTCATGTCTATGGTTTCGCGTTTGGTAAGTGATTCTATCCCAAACAATCCTGCACAAACATCCGCTGTGAAAACATATGTAACAAACCAAGAGACAAACAACCCAAATATGATCGTAACCCATGGTGCCCATTGTGGTGTTTTTTTGATGATTATCCCCAACATGAGCGGCACCATCATAGGCACTTGAACCATGGTAGAAACGGACATCATGAGTTCAAATAAACTCAATTCTTTGAGCGAAGCAAAATATAGTGCCGCACCTATTACACCTAGACCACTGATAAAACTGACCAACTTACTTATTCTCAACAATTTTTTGTCGTCGGTTTGCTTAGCGTTTTTAGCGAGATAAGGCTGGTAGATGCTTCGGATAAAGATACCGGCGTTTTTATTCAGTGCCGAATCTATAGAAGACATGGAAGCAGAAAAAATGCCCACCAATAGTAAGCCTACGGTACCTATAGGCATCGCATTGCGCACAAACACCAGATAAACTGTATCTGACGCCTTGCTGCCTAGTTGAGCATAGCTATCCATAGCATCCGGGTACAAAGTAGCGGCTGCCCATGGTGGAATAAACCAAATAATAGTTCCGACTCCCATGAGCGTCATAGCTAACAGAGCAGCTTTACGGGCGTTAATTGAGTCTTTTGCATTTAAATATCGAAACGAATCGTGCAGATTCATCATGGTAAAAATCTGTTTCGGCAAAAAGAAAATGAATGTCCCGAACAAAATCAAGGGATAACTCATATTGGGTCCGATCAGGAACCCACCTGGAAATTTATCTATCAAATTTACTGGCCCACCCACCTTTACCAATGCTACTACTGCACAAGCTATTGAAACCACGGCCACCACTAAAGTTTGAACAAAGTCTGATGCTACAACCCCCCAAGCTCCTGATACTGCTGATACAAATACTACAGTCAGACCAACTGCAATAATAGTTAAATAAATGTCTGCTTCGAAAACTGCGGTAGTAAAGACACCTAAAGCATTTAACCATACACCGGCATTCAAGAATGAAAACACGATCAACATCCAAGAAAAATACTGCTCATTTTGAGGGCCAAATCTCCCTTTTATGGCCTCCGTGGGAGTATCTACCCTCATTTGTCTAAAACGATGAGCGAAGTAGGCATATGCACAAAAGAAGGAGAAGGTATTGCCAATATAAACCGCACAAATAGCAAAACCATCCGCAAAAGCTTTGCCCGCTGCACCTGTGAATGTGACAGCAGAAAATTGTGTCATAAAAGCAGCTGACCCTACCATCCACCAAAGCATCCTACCACCACCCCGAAAATAATCACTGGTAGATTTGCTTGCCATTTTGGAAAACACTACTCCAATAACAAGAATCAATATAAAATACAGACCGATTACTACATAGTCATAAAACATACTCTTTTCTTTTTATTGAAGATGACGAACGTCTGTCCAATGGTTATTCTTTCTGATGATATCTACGAGCTGCTGGTATAGACTTCCCTCTTTGAAGGTTTGATATGGAGTCGCCGTTTCACCTTTGATATCTTTGACAAATTCTCTAACCAAGTAATGCCAATTTCTCTCAGTGTCGCCTTCTATTTTTGGTTGGTCATCTACGATATCCTGAGGCAAAGCCAGTTCTTTCCACGTTTTATTCTCATCCCATACATACAGTGGCCCCATGCCATAGTGGCCTTTTATATAAATCGCTCCTTTGGTACCATATATCACTATGTGATCTTCATTAAATCTTGGGTTGAGTCCCCCATGTTTGAATAGTACGGAAACAGGTTTGGAAGCTATTGGACTTTCGAGTTGTGCAAGTACAGTATAGGACCATTCGACATTACTTTCACCCCATTTTAGCGAGGGGTCATCAAGGTCTTCTGGAATATAATCTCTTCTCTTTTTAAAATTATGAACACCTTCCACGATTGGGGCTTTACCCAAGTCATCGCGAACTGTGCCAGATATCGACAAGATTTTTTCGCCTATGACTGATGTTGCAATGGAGATCATGTGGGTAAAATTGTTGTTAAGCCGACCACCACCGTCTTCTTTCCTATGCGACCAGCCGAAGGGTATGTCTCGCTCCAGATTGAAATGTGATATACACTCTACTTCCACAGGTTCGCCAATAGCCAGGCTTGCGACCAGTCGTTTAGCATGTAGGATATGGGGCATATAGCGAAAGCTGGAAGCGTATGCCGTTTTTACGCCTTTCTTTTTCGATAGTTCGTACAATTCCACTGCGGTCTCTCCTTTGTCAGTCAGCGGTTTGTCACAAAACACATGGCATCCAAACTCGATCGCCTGTGTGATGGTCTCATAATGTGCACCTCCTGGGGTCGCAATAGAAACGATGTCAGGTTGGCATTCAACCAATGCCTGTTGCCAATTGGTATTGGAGTAAGGAATGTCCATCTTTTTGGCCAACTCACTCACCACATTGGCTGTCCTTCCTACTATGCCTACTACTTCTACACCATAAGCACGAAACGCATCTGCATGTCCTTGTCCTGCAAAACCAGTTCCTGAAATCAGTACTTTTAATTTTCTATGCATTTTTAATATTGATCAAATTTGATGATTTGTCCATAAAACTAATTTTAATTTTTGGTTTATCAACTATATTTGATTTTTTTTACAAATACTTTAGAAGGAGACGTGCATTAGGTCATTTGTCATGCCTTATTGATTGCATTTATTAGATTAAAACATATAAACTGAAATAATGAAAATTTCTGAAATAAAAGTGTTGGTAAGTTGCCCGGGGAGAAATTTTGTCACCTTAAAAATTATAACAGACGAAGGGGATTATGGACTGGGTGATGCTACAGTAAACGGCCGTGAAATGGCTGTTGTATCCTATTTGGAAGAACATGTCGTCCCTTGCTTGCTACATAGAGACCCTCATCAGATAGAAGACATTTGGCAGTATTTATACAAAGGAGCATACTGGCGAAGAGGGCCGATCACCATGGCAGCCATTGCCGCAATAGACATGGCCTTGTGGGATATTAAAGGAAAAGTGGCCGGCTTGCCCGTCTATCAATTGCTGGGAGGAAAAAGCAGGAATGGTATCATGGCGTACGGCCATGCCAACGGCGAAACCATGGATGAAACGCTTCATAATCTTGGTAAATTTATTGAACAAGGATATAAGGCGGTTCGGTTGCAATGTGCGATTCCGGGTCTTGCTGGTACTTATGGAACTTTGGAAGGTAAAAAAGACTATTTTGAACTCCAGGGCAATCGGCCACTACCCCCAGAACAACCCTGGTCAACATCAAAATACATGAATTTTATTCCTGAGCTATTCAAGCAGGCTCGAGAACAATATGGATATGACATCCAGCTGGTGCATGATGTACATAGCAGATTGACGCCCATAGAATCAGCACAATTGGGCAAATTATTGGAGCCTTATAATTTGATGTTTCTTGAAGATGCTTCTATAGCGGACAATCAGGAAGGATACAAAATAATCAGGTCTCATACTACTATCCCACTTGTCATTGGAGAGATTTTCAATACGGTATGGGACGCTAAGGATTTAATAGCTAGTCAGTCCATCGATTACCTGAGAACAGCTATCACGCACGGTGGTGGTA
>JBATLS010000361.1:0-2921 GCA_049289435.1 Saprospiraceae bacterium
GTATGTAGGTTGTCTCGAAAAAGCCCTCTTTCAACTGATGTCCTCCTGCAAACTCAACTATCGCCTGTATGTGTCTGGTCACTATGTCGTCTATATCGGATTGGAGTTTATACTTGGGATTTAGTGCCAATTGATTGCGAAGGATGGACTCCAGCTCACTGAGATCGTCGTCTTTGTCAGAAAATTTAACTTTGGTATCAGAGATATAACTTTGAGACATTTTGACATTGAGTTTTTGGATGGCATCTTGAGCGTAGGGTCCATTTGGCTCATTGATCAGATAAGCCATCAATGCCAAAGATCCTTCGGCCACTTTGCCTTCTTCCAGACATATCAGACCCAAGAGATAGTGTGCCGTCAGGTGATGGGGATTGTGGTGGATGGCCGTCTTCAGATGGTCTATACACTTCTGAATATTTTGGTTCCTATAGTGCATTAAAGCAATATTGTAGTGTAGTATAGACGAATGGGGCATGGTCTTTTGTGCTTCCGTAAATATTTTTTCACTATGATCATAGTCTGCCGCATTGCTCAATAGACTGCCGTACAAGATCAATAATTCTGGATATTGGCTGGTTTCTCCTGTATCATACAATCCCTTGATTTCTGTAAGTGCAAGTTCATTTTTTTCAAATACCATCAAGGTCAATATCTTTTCATATCTGGCAGTCAAGTAGAGCGGATCGGTCTTAAATATTTTGTCATACTCATCGATGGCTTGCAGATATTTACCTTCGTCGTAGTATCGTTTGCCCAATGAAAAGATAGAATCACCATCATAATGCGTCGGATACTCTTTGGATTGAGAAAAAAGATCAGATGTACATACACCCAAGAATATGATGCTGAAAATACAGAATATTTGTATGTTAAATTTTTTAGTAGAATAGATCATTTTTTTCATTGCTGCAATGGTTTTATTACTTTTTGTTGTTATAGTATGTTTAAAATTACAAAATATGAATAACATGAATCCTTTAAATCTTTTGCTATAATTTGTTCAAAAATAGTTCCATATTGATCTTCAAAAGTATAAAAAAATAATACTACTACCTATACGCTCCAAACGAAAAAAGCACATACAATATTTTACATTGCATGTGCTTTAATGGTGTGTTCAATTCTCTTTTTGATCTAATCTATCCGAACCATTTTAATTCTTGTTTGCCTTAAACGTCAGTGTAGCGGTCTTCTCTTTGCCTTCCCTGATGTATCGTATCTTTGCTTTGTCATTGACATTGTACGGATGGAGCGCATTGAGGAGACCTTCTGATGAGAAGATGTATTTGTTTTCTACTTTCAGTATGATATCTCCTCTTCTTAGTCCGGCAGCGGCAGCGGCAGATCCTTCTACTATTTCGTCTATCACCACACCATCTGCAGTATCATCTATCATGACGCCCATAGATACTTTGTTTGAGTTGGTGTTTTCGGACCTGAATTTCATATTCATATTTTCTCTGTCACCTCTAAAAGTTCGGTCATCTTCGTCGATCCACTGCATTTTACCGGGACGTCTATCCCTATTGCGCTCTATCATGACTACATTATCATCGTCGTCTATATCTTCATCATCATGCTCGATACGTATTTCCATATTATCTCCAACTGACGATCTGCGGATTTTAATATTCTTGAGTTCTTCTTTCAATTCTTCAGGCATTTCTTCATCGCCTTCCCATATAGTGACTTCATCACCTTCTGGGGTTTTTTTGGTGATCTTATATTTCTCTTTGGTGACTCCGTCTTTTGTTTCGGAAGTCACTTCGATTTCTTTTCCTCCGCTTTTGTCACGATGTACAGAGGTAGATAGTTTCGTATTTGACTTAGTGATCTGTACCGTTTTACTACCGTCTTTCTCTTTTTTTACTTCTACTGTTTCGATGCTCTCTGGTCCGATTTCTTCCATCAGGGCTTCGGCTTCTTCACCTTCAGCTTCTTTTCTGACTACATTGACTTTACCATTTTCCATGGTTTTGGTGATGATGACTACTTTTTTCTTTTCATTCTTTTCTTGAGCTTGTACGACAGTAAAAGTCAGCGCAAAATAAATAACTCCTAATATGGTTTTAATATTCATTTGATGATGTATTTGGTTTAATAATTGATTTTTTAAAAATATTATTGTGTGTAGTCCCAAGATATACAATGAGATCATGTTTAGATATTCAGGTACTCAGCGACATTGTATCAATAGGTTCTGTATTTTCTTTTTGATTCTTTGCCCAGAAAAACGAACTCGAGTTTAGAGTCTTTCTTTAACACTGCCCCAGACTGCTCTTCAAATATTCTTTTATATTTTTGATAGATATTTTCGGGTTGTTTTTCGCCATTGATTTTGAGATATTTGCCAGTGAGCTCTACTTTGTTTTCTTTGCCTGGGATCAATATGCCATCCCGATTGAGTGCATTTCCTAAGGCTTCAGTAAAATTGCTCCCCTCGTGATCATCATCGTCCATACCACCATACCACCTATTTCGGTTTGATTTATTTAAGTCTTCCAAGTCAAATATATTTCCATCAAACTTGCCATCACCATAAATCTCCATTGGAAAATCAAAATTCCAACTTTTACCCAGAGAGTCATACCCTTCATAATTGAATTTCATTTTAGCCATACTTTCCTGCAGTCGCTCCATGTTTTTGCGGAGCTCTTCTTCATTCATTTGAAAACCTTGCAAATTCTTAAATCCCTCCATACCCTCTATATCCCTCCATTGGAATGCATCTCCTATTTTTCCATAGCCTTTGAGGTCAAAACCGTTAAATATGGAGTCAAAATCGCCACCTCCAAACTGAAAATTAAAGGGTTGTCCACCTTCAGACCTAAATAAATAGCTATGTCCTCCCATTCTACCCTTTGGCTTCATCTCTAGTATCAGGCCTTCATATTGATGGTAATCTTTGGGTGCTATTTTAT
>JBATLS010000362.1:0-7662 GCA_049289435.1 Saprospiraceae bacterium
TCACGGGTGGTGGTGGTGGTGGTGGTGGTGGTGGCGGCTCCGCAGTACGCGGTATTTCGACTTCCATTTCTTCTTCCAGTACCAGATCACCGAGATCTACAATAATTTTTTTTTCGTAGGTTGTCCAACTCATAGCGACCAAGGCCAACGCTACTGCTGCTGTCATACCATAATTAAAAAAACTGGAAGAAATTCGGAATACATCGACTTCCGGAAATTTTGTCCGCTCACTCAGGGTTTTAGTGGCTACCGACTTATTTTGTTCGATCAAAGCATCGGCTTTGTAGCCTCTGAATTTCTTTTTGAAGAAAATAATAAGTCCGATCGTAACCAGAACAAGTACAAAGAAAGTCAAAGCGACTCCAGTACTCGGGATTTCTAATTCTTTGAACATAAGCTTTTAATTAATAAAGTTTTTAAATAATATTACTCCGATGATTGAGCCTAAGGTATTAGCAATAATATCATACAACTCAAAAGATCTTCCGTTGAAAAGGTAAAGTTGAAAAATTTCCATCAATACTCCAAATGAAATGGAAAAAAATAATACAACTTTTAATAATTTTTTATGACTTCTAAGACCCATTGACCACAAAAAAGCGAAAATGATGTAAAACACCAAATGAGCCAATTTGTCAAATCCTATGAAATCTAAAACATTAAATTCGGCGGCTGCACGTGCAGATATGAGCGACAGGTAAAGTGTAACTGTTGTCCACAATGAAGCTGCAAGAAGATAATATTTGCTACTCAGCGTTCTGAGTTTATTATAAAGATGCAGGACCTTCATTTTTTGGTGTGAAAACATGTTTGTTTTTTAATAAAATTTAAACACTTATCAATTTGGCATGAACTAATTCATCAGCTATGTCATAAGAAATAAGTTGCACGGGGACTACTTGATTGATCAATTCGGATCGGAGTGGGAGGGATACCTTGATGTAATTGTCGGTGAAGCCACTCATGGTGTCCTTATCTTTGGATTGCTCTAACAATACACTTCTGGTTGTGCCTAAATATGGCTGTGCAAATGCCATTCTCTTTTTGGAAGATATCGCACGCAATATTTCATTTCTTTTTCGTCTGATCTCCATTGGTACTGGCGATGACATTTCATTGGCTGGAGTGTTGGCCCGTTCTGAATAGGTAAATACATGCAGATAGCTGATATCCAGATCTATCAAAAATTGACAGGTATCGTCAAACTCTGCGTCTGTCTCTCCCGGAAAACCAACAATGACATCTACTCCAATACAGCAATGGGGCATGGCTTGTCGGATATATGCTACTCTTTTCTGATAGTGCTCTCTGAGGTATCTGCGCCGCATGGCTTTCAAGATGCGGTCATTGCCTGATTGTAGTGGAATATGAAAATGAGGAACAAATCTATTGGATTGCGCTACAAAATTTATGATTTCATCAGTCAGGAGGTTGGGTTCTATGGACGATATCCTGTATCTTTCTATTCCATCTACTTGATCCAAAGACTTTATCAAATCTATAAATAGGTCATTTTTTTGGGGTTTTATACCTTCTATGACTTCCGTTCCGTTGCCAAAATCTCCAAGATTGACTCCCGTAAGCACAATCTCTTTAGCACCAAGGTCGGCAATCTTTACAGCATTGCTCACTACATTGGGTATGGTATCGCTTCTGCTTGCTCCTCTTGCTTGAGGGATGGTACAAAAAGTACACTTGTAGTCGCACCCATCCTGTACTTTGAGAAATGATCTCGTCCTGTCACCAAAAGAAAACGCATCTACAAAGGAATTGGCATCTTTGACTTCACCTGCTATTACCATTCCCTTGTCTGATGAAGCAGATATACCATCTATGTATTGGAGGATATTAAATTTTTCGGCAGCTCCAAGGACGAGATCTACGCCTGGAATTTGTGATATCTCTTCAGGTTTTAACTGTGCATAGCATCCTACGACTACGATTTTGGCATCAGGTGCATATTTGAGTGCTCTCCGCACTTCGTACCTACACTTTTTATCAGCAAAATCGGTCACCGAGCAAGTATTCAACACATAAATATCTGCCCCCGCCTCAAAATCCACGGCAGCGTATCCGTGGTCTTCAAATGACCTTTTGATACTGGATGTTTCAGAAAAATTGAGCTTACACCCTAATGTATGAAATGCAACTGTGCGTGGAGTAGCCATGTATGATGTGTCAAATTTTGCTTAATTACTAGTTTCCGTTTTTCTTTTTGGGTGGGTCTTTTACCTTTTCCTTGATCAGATCGCCATCTTTTTTATCCTTAGGATTTGGCGCATTTAGTTTAGTGGTCTCGGGCTTTTTATCATCTCTATTTTTCGAATCCGGATTGGGTTCTTGCACATCAATGTTGTCAAAGTCAATACTATCTGTCTCAGGCAGACCATATCTTTCATTCACAATTTGCCGCAAATTTTTAAATCCTGATCTTCGAAGTGAGTCAGCAAGGAGGGTATCCTGCATCAGAATATTCAATGTATCTGGCGAAATACCTATCCTAAATGGACAACCAAACTTGGCATTGACCGTCTCATTGACTACAAATTTTTGTTGGGTGATAGCGGCTGATTTGGTATCAATAGACAAAGCGTACCAAAAATTTCCTACTATTGGCAATGCCATAGCTGCCCCTCTGCCCAAATCCATAGACCTAAATCGTACAGCAGGGCTTTGACCTCCTACCCATGCCCCTGTGACCAAGGTGGGATTGTATGCCATAAACCAACCATCGGAATGATTATTGGTGGTGCCTGTCTTGGCTGCAAAGTCACAATGAGTGCAAAATTGGCTTCGCAGCGTGTTGGCAGTACCGTATATCACAACGGACTGTAGCATCCTTGTCATCGTCGCAGCAGTAAGGGTATCCATAGCAATGACTTGCGCTGCTAAAGTCTTATCATTTTTGACAGCTTCGTCGTAATCGTATATTACATTGCCGTATCTATCTGAAATTCTCAATACTGCCAAAGGCTCTGGTCTTTTCCCTTTGTTGGCTATGGTGCCATATACTTTCATCATATCAAACAATGATATGTCTGCCGCCCCTAAACTGATCCCGAACTCTCTTGGAAGTGTGGATGTAACACCCATTTTTGCTGCCAGATCGATCGTTTTCTGAATACCTACTTTCTCTATCAATTGCGCAGCTATTACATTGGACGAGTAGGTCAGACCACCCACCAAAGAATACCATCCGCCATAAGAATTGTCAGAATTTTTGGGAGACCAATCTCCGATGGTTACTTCGGCGTTTCTGATGTATTTGCATGGACTCATACTGTCCTGAATGGCCGCAGAATATACTATAGGTTTAAACGTAGATCCAACTTGTCTTTTGCTGAGTATATGGTCATACTTAAAATAAGAAAAATCTGTTCCTCCTACCCAGGCTTTTATTTTTCCATTGCTGTGCTCCATAGCCATAAATCCACAATTGAGCATGGTAAAATAATATCTTACACTATCCAACGGCGTCATCATGGTATCTCGCTCTACTGGTACTTTGTCCCATGTAAATACTTTCATCGGGGCAGGTATATTGAATATAGAATCGATATCTTTCTCTGGATATCCTGCATTTGCCAACACCTGATATCTTTCACTCCTCTTTACCTGCTCAGCAATCCACTTATCATCGCCCCAAGGCTTTTCTGCTTTGTACCCTTTCCAGTGTCTTTCGAATTCTTTTTGGAGATAGGACATTTGCTTAAATACAGCCTGCTCAGCATGTTTTTGCATTCGACTATCGAGCGTTGTTATTATTTTTAAGCCGTCTGTATATATATTATAGTTACTCCCATCTTCTTTGGTGATATCCTTAAGTATCTTAGGCAGCTCTCTGATACGAAGATATTCTCTAAAGTAAGTGCCCAACCCCTCATTATTGCCAATATCTTCATGAATTACAGCGCTCACAGGTCTCTTTATCAGTTGGTCATAATCTTCTTGTGTAATGGCACCGGTATTGATCATACTTGAGATAGTGGACATCTCTTCAGACGAAAACCTGAAGTCTTTGTTTTTGAGCATTTGTGACAATACGAGATTTCTTCTTTTCTCTGAATTCTTAGGATTTCTGGTAGGATCGAGCGCCGTGGTAGCTTTGAGCATACCTATTAGCGTGGCCGATTCTCCGGCATCTAGCAGTTTTGGCTTTTTATTATAAAAATACCTGGAAGCTTCCTGTATTCCAAACCTGTTTCCTCCGAAAGGCACGGTATTCAGATACATGGTCAAAAGCTCTTCTTTATTATAAATTTTTTCTAACCTGATAGAAATAATATTTTCCTTTACTTTATTGATAAAAAGACTCACCCCCGGGATTTTATAATTTTGTCTGGGGTATAGATTTTTGGACAGTTGCTGTGAGAGGGTAGAACCGCCACCCAGTCCCTGAGTATTGGTCGCTAAGCCTTTGAAGACCCGCATCCAAGACCATAGATCAATTCCACTGTGCTCAAAAAATCTTTTATCTTCTATAGCCAGTAGTGCCGTGATCAGATACGGCGAAATACTATCCAATCGGATGGTTGTACGATTTTCAGTGTAGTATTTGCCTATCAAAACACCATCCAGACTATATACTTCTGATGCATTGGCATTTTCTATCTGTTGCAATTCTTCTACACCAGGGAGCTTACCGAACACCCCTAATATGGTCATTAAAATAATAAAAATGACTGCAATCACCGACCATTTTATACCAAAAAATATCCATGCGAATATGGCTGACTCTGTTGGCTTTCTCTCTTTGTAAGCATCCCAACTGTTGGTGATGGGAGATATAAGTTTATTCCATTTGACTGTGATGGGCTCGAGGGCTTTTCTGACTGGTGTTACTACGGGAGAAGTAAACTCCTTTATTGTGGTACCAATACGTTCTTTTATCTCTTTGAGATTCATCATTTATATCTGGTTGGGTTGCAAAAGTAAGGATATTATGGTCAAAAGAAATTCTATTACCTAAAAATAATCATTCGCACCATTTAAAAAAGTGTCCTTTAGATACTGAAATGATTGATTCAATGTAGATTTTGATACCTCTCTTATGCAGAATTTCTACCAGCATTGATGATTCCGAAAGCGCATCTTATGACCATTTTTTCGTAAGAAGTCACATTTTCAGATGACATTTCTTCTTTGTGATCTCTCAGCATCGCCAGCGCGTACTGTTGTATGGTCACCAAGGGCAATATGATTCGTTCACGCATGAGTACAGACATTTGATCTACAGGATATTCTTCCATCAATTCCTTGTGATTGCCGAGCTCAAGTACCAACTCCTTAGTGAGGTGATACTCGTCTGCGATCATTTTTCTGATGACGCCATACACAGGGTGTTCTGAAACATGAGCCGTCAGTGGCAAAAATGTTTTATACAATGTCATCTCACTATTGTCTATCAAGGTACGGACAAAAAGAGATTTTTTGTAAATGGCCTGAAAGGCGTCAAACCTGCCCTCTTCTTTAATTTGGGCAATGGCTGTACCCAATCCATAAAAGCCGGGAACATTTTGTTTGACCATATTCCAGGAAGCTACAAATGGTATTGCTCTGAGATCTTTGATGGTCAACTGATCTGACTTTCCTCTCTTGGCTGGTCTGCTGCCGATATTGGTCATGCCAAAATACTTCAATGGACAAACATCCGTCATATAGGGGACAAAATTGGGATGATTTTTGAGATCAAGATATGATTTTAAGGAAATCTCAGCGATTCTAAATACAAGAGCTTCTTCTTCTGGTGTAAAATTTTCTTTAAATTCAGAAAACAAATTATTAGCCACTCCTGCACTGATGAGTTGCTCCAAATTGAACCTTGCTGAGTCTTTGATTCCAAAATTTGTACTGATCGTTTGACCTTGGATGGTGAGTTGTATTTCTTTGGTCGATATGTCCTTACCCATCGATGCATAAAACTTATGTGTCTTCCCACCCCCTCGTGCTGGTGGTCCACCCCGTCCATCAAAAAACAACACATCAATTCCATATTTAGCAGACATTTTACTCAATGCTTCTTTGGCTTTGTATATCATCCAATTGGCCATGAGATAGCCCCCATCTTTGGTACCATCCGAAAACCCCAGCATAATAGTCTGCCGATTCTGACGTCTTTGTAGATGATCTTTGTAGTATTTGTTCAGATAAAGCTTTTCCATGACCTCTGGAGCTTTGATGAGGTCATCTACTGTCTCAAACAGTGGTACGATGTCCATAGTGACGTTTTGATTCCACCCTTTGATTCTGAACAGACCCAGCACTTCGATGACATTCAGCGCACTATTACATTGACTGATGATGTATCTATTACATGCTGCTTCGCCATATTCCGCTTGTATTTTTTGGATGGTATCCACGGTTGCGAGCGTATCCTGATGGACATCATCCACCACCATGTCTGTAGTTAAAGGGTCAGTTTTCAAGAGGTGATCGATCTTCTGATCCTCATTCATTTGCAGGTAATTGGGTTGGTGTACTGCCATCAAAGAGGATATGAGTGAGGTATGCACATCGTTTTCCTGCCGTATATCAATAAAAGCAAAGTGTAGCCCAAAATAATGAATTTTATTGATCAGATTTACCACCAGATGTTGGAAAAGGCCTTTGTGGTCTCTTTCCAGCACAACGATGATGTCTCGCAAAGGTTGCAATAAATCTTCAGGTGACTTGATAGATTGATTGGTTCTTAAAAATGCTTGTTCGTATAGTTTGCTTTCCAATTTAATAATGATTTCATCCACCCCTCTGAAGGTCAATCTTCTCCTAAGCTTTCTGACGTCTCTATAGTAACATTTTAACAATGCAATATGCAATGAGGTGGTCACCCTCCACGTAGTATCTGCCTTGACAAAAGGGTTTCCATCCCTATCTCCCCCTGGCCAAAAGCCCATTTTTACGATGGGAGTCTCCAGATTATTCAGAAACGGAAGTCTGTCTTTATAGTCGTCTATGATGTCACCTATACTGTGATAAAACACATTTTCCAAAAACCAGATCAAACTGACAGCCTCGTCATATGGAGTAGGTTTCTGTCGGTTGAGAAAAGGTGTTTTGCCCAATTGCTGGAGCAATTCATTGATTTTTTCGGTTTCATTGGACTTGAGAGATACGGTGAGATCATTGATGATGCCCAATACTGATCCTGGATAAAACTGGGTAGGATGCGCAGTCAATACCAAACGTACACAAAAATCTTTCAGCTTGCTTTTAGCTTCGTCGGTATAATTGAAGGCAAGAAAACGGTTTTCAATATGTTTGAGTGTTCCTTTACCATTCATATCGTTGATTTTGGAGTATGCAGCATCCTCAAGTGCGTCAAACAATACTATCTGTCTTTCGATATACTGGATAGAACGAAACATTAAGTCTATACAGGCCTGAGAGTCGGCAAGATGAGTGTGCTTACTAAAAAAGGACTCCAATATTTGAATTGCGGTAAGTCCATTTTCATAACCTTCTTCACATTCAGCCAATAGAAGAGATAGCAAGATCCCTGTTTTTTCTACTTTTACAAACGGTAGAGAAAGAAATAAGCTGTTGTATAATTGAAATTTGATAGCAATATCATTTGTAAATTGCTCTGCATTTTTTTGAAACTGTGTGGGCATAGATAGTGTTTTGATAACATTATGTACAAAGATAAAATATTTGATATAATTT
>JBATLS010000363.1:0-2707 GCA_049289435.1 Saprospiraceae bacterium
CAGATGTAATGTTACCCACGACTGTAGGGACCCTAAGCTCCTGACTTCATACTATCCTCGTGGACACAAAGAGCTGTTGGGTCCATTTCATATCTTTGGAGTCAATGACACGGTACAATGGTTTGAAGAAAAAGGTGTACCGCTATATATCCAGGACGATGGATGCATGTTTCCACTGAGCAATGATTCTGGTAGCATCATACATTGTTTTTTGGAACAAGCCAAAAAATACAATATCACCATCGTCAAAAATGTAAAAGTCAAAGATTTCACCTACCATCGAGATGACTCCCCTAGATTTGAATTGGTGACAGACGATAGCAATTATACAGCAAATGCCATCATGATGGCCACTGGGAGCAGTCCTTTTATGTGGAATGCATTGGCTAGACATGGCTATAACATTGTGCCTCCTGTACCATCACTATTTACCTTCAATCTGCCCAATCACCCCATATGCAAACTTATGGGACTCGTCGTCAATGATGTCCAAGTGACGATACAGGATTCAAAAATTGTCACCACTGGCCCCATATTGGTCACTCACTGGGGATTGAGTGCACCTGCTGTACTCAAAGCATCGGCTTGGGGTGCTACTCTGCTTAATGAAAGGAATTATAATTTTAATGTCATGGTGGATTGGATACCTACCGTCTCCCAAGATCAAATACTCCACCTGCGCGATGATATGGCAAAGAAAAAGGTAATTTCCAATCAACTTTTTGGACTACCGGCTCGACTGTGGCAGTTTCTGATGTCTGAAGCATTGACCACAGAAGAAAAAAATTGGGCATCATTAACTAAAAATGAAATGTCTATGATCATTCGCCAGCTTAAAAAATGTGTTTTCCCTGTCAAAGGTAAGACCACATTCAAAGAAGAGTTTGTGACCGCAGGCGGCATTGCCCTACATCAAATCAATTTTAAATCTTTTGAAAGTAAGCTCCACCCAGGTCTTTTTATGGCTGGTGAAGTACTCAATATCGATGCTGTCACTGGCGGATTCAATTTTCAGGCTGCATGGACTGGTGGGTATATTGCCGGATCTAAAATGGCAGAAATTTGACCAAGATAAAATTTTTGAAAAAAGATAATTTTTTAATTTCGCTTTGATTCATGTAAAAATGTGAAGTCGTAATACAACCAGGAGGCAGATGCTATTAATGAAAACTCCATCTCAACCCCAAAAAACCCCTGATACCTTGATTGGGACCGAACACGTACGACGGGTCAAATGTCAGACCATAAGGATTGTCAGGTGTCGCCAGTGCTTGACCATTGGCGTCAAATTGCACTTTCTTATCAAAAGGATCCTCAGATCGAGCTATGATAAATGGATTACCTCTATTGGGTGTCCAATTTAATAAATTTTTTATACCCCCATATAGCTCTATACTTTTGAAGCCTCCAAAAGTTACTTGAATATTCTGTACACTCCACCATGGTGAGTTTGCGCTTCTGGGATCTGATGGCCCCAATAAGGGTAATCTCATTGGGCTATAAACATTGCCTGTATAATCAAAGCTCAGATTCGATTTTCTAAACTTATATGAAACAGACCAGGTGCCAGTAAAATTTTCGGTCAGTATTTGTTGCTCCGTCACTCCATTTTCGGTAATGGTGTTTTGCATCAGTGTTCCTCCAGTGATGATTTTTAAGCCACTATTGAATGCTACATCGACATTGAGGGTAAGGCCTTTACTGATAGCATATCCCTCGAGATTATCATAGATGATTTTATTAGGATCAGTATCAAAATCACCCACGATTCGATTATTAAAGTAAGTATAAAAAGCTGAAGCATCCAGCCCTACGAATGTGCCATTGTTGGAATACACTTTTTTGACAAAATTCAAATTTATATTGTAAGATTGTTCGGGATTCAATTCACTTTTGATTTCTATCGACCTGGCACCGGTCAGTGCAGCATGGTCTTCAGTAAACAAATTGACCACTCTAAATCCTGTACCTGCATTAAGTCTAAAAATATTCTGATCATTGACCGTCCATTTGTAGGCTAGCCGAGGTGTAAATATATTGCCATGATTGGAATTGTAGTCATACCTTAATCCCAGCAATAATTTATGTTTTTTAGCCATTGCAATTTCATCTTGCAAAAATATACCAGGCAACCAGATTTTTTGTGGCTGATTGATGGGTGATAGTGTATCGGAGTTGGCAGTACCAGGAGTATTGTCGTCATAGTAAGTATATCTCATTGCGACTCCAGTCAATAGGTCGTGTTTTCCTTTTTTCTTATCCCAGGTCAACTGAGTAAATGCAATATTTTGCTGTGCCTGATACGATATAGTACCATAATAACTGTCTTGATGATGGTCATTGTAGGAGAATGAAAGCAATAATTTTTCTTTGGCTGGCAATTGATAATTTCCTATTAATTCCCAGCGTTTGGTATAAATACTCTCGCCATAGATACTATCGCCGCCTCTGAATGTATTATTCCACTGCAATTCGCCACCCCAACGATTTTCATACATATATCTGCCTGCGAGACTAAATATTCGATTGTCCTTCCTCTTAAAATTCCACTTTTGAAAGACAGAAATCCTATTTTGCAGTGTCATATCTGTAAAATTGTCATTGTTATTGTCTATTTTATTTTGGAAGTTGAAGTAGTTTATACCATTAAGTATGGTCGCTTTCAGGCCTGCATTCATTTTGAAACCCAAGTCCATATTGTACTCTC
>JBATLS010000364.1:0-2528 GCA_049289435.1 Saprospiraceae bacterium
GCAATGCATTGCGTCTCTACAACAATCAGCAACGTCATCATCCCACACAACATCACTACCACGTTTCGCATTATATTTATTTTCACCGATTTCGATGATAGCATGAAAATGATTCGGCATCAACACAAATTCGCCCATTTCCAAATTCATATCCAGTCGAATTTTAAATGTTTCCAACCATTCCGCTTCTGCAATTTGTCCCATTTCATTCAATTGCATCGCACCATCTATGATTTCTCCAAAATAATGAATCCTGTCTTTGGCGCAAATGGTTACGATTTAGGTGGCATTCCACCCGTAATCCCAATTCTTAATCTGGACAGTCTGAAATTCTGGTCAATCCCTCTTAAACGGAGCCATTTCCATTTCGATATCCTTCCGCAGTTCCATCAATCTTTTAGCATGATTAAGCATACTCCATTCTTCTTCGGTCTGAGGATGCCATTGAGGGATGTCGATGGTATGCCCTTGCTCATCGACTGCGACAAAGACTACGATACAGTGGGTGGTCTTAGTATATGCTTTTTCTTCTCTTAGATTTTTGCGCAGGACATCTACCATGATATGCATACTAGTTTTGCCAGTGTAAATGACTCTGGCGTCAATTTTGACCAAATCGCCTATCAGAATGGGTTTGTAAAATCGGATTCCTCCCACATAGACCGTGACACAATATGCGCTAGACCAATTGCTGGCACAGGCAAAAGCTGCTTGATCTATCCATTTCATGACGGCTCCTCCATGGGCTTTACCTCCAAAGTTTACATCTGTAGGTTCTGCCAAAAATTGAAATGAAATTTGATTGTTGATGATATTGGTCATAGTATGATTGTTGATAAGCTATAAAAATACGGTATTGGATAATTTCAATGCTTTTTTGAACTCGGATTTTTTTAGATGATGCGGGGTACCTATTTTTTCTAAATATTGAATGAGGTGCTCAGTGGCCATATTGCCTGTTAGGTCGTCTTTTGCCATAGGGCATCCTCCGTACCCCTTGATAGCGGCATCAAATCTTTTGCAACCACTTTTGTATGCTGCATCTACTTTGTCTTCCCATTGGTCGTACAGCGTGTGAAGGTGTGCGCCAAATTCTACGTCAGGGTAGGGTGGTATCAAGTGCTTGAATAAGTAGGATATACTCTCTGGCGTGGCAATACCGATGGTGTCGGAGAGAGCCATTATTTTGACATCCATATGAGCGAGCTCGTCCACCCATTTTTGACATATCTCTACACTCCATCTGTCACCGTATGGATTGCCAAAACCCATAGAGATGTAAATGACCGTTTTTTTATGGTGCCTGGAAGCTATGTTTTGGATTTCTTCGACCCTGACCAGAGATTCTTCTATTGTTGCGTTGGTATTCCTAAGTTGAAAAGTTTCTGATATCGAAAAAGGATAACCCAGATATGTGATTTCATCATACTGCACTGCCTCCAATGCTCCCCTTGTATTGGCTATGATAGCAAGCAGTTTTGATGTGGTTTGACTAAGATCGAGCCCTGCCAGAACTGCTGCTGTATCTCTCATCTGTGGTATGGCTTTGGGCGATACAAAACTTCCGAAATCGATGGTATCATATCCCACCTTGAGCAATTGGTCGATATACGCCACTTTGGTTTTGGTGGGTATAAAATCATGGATACCTTGCATGGCATCTCTTGGACACTCTATGATTTTTATGGTATCTTCTGGTGAAGGAGCATAGCCTGAAGTTACCATATTTGACATATATTGGTGTTGATTGATGACTAAATTATAATAAAATGAAGTAATTCTAAATTAAAAGAACTACAACATGATAAACTGTAAACAAAATTGATGCCTATTTGATTTATAGGGTACAATTATCTTGATAAATTAATTTTCAATGAACAAACCCATTTGGACTATCATAGGATTTATAACTTTTGCCACCGGTATTTTATCCATTATACTATCACTGGTTGGTTTGAAGTTTACCTTTCTGAATTTTATATACAATCACGGCGTAGTGAGTGTCATCGTCCAATTGATACTACTATTTGGTGGTATGATCATATTATATGTCGCACGCACCAGCGAGCAGGAAGAAGAACTACTGGATTGACATGTGCTAATTTTTTTTGGTGTTACATTATTTCAATTACTAAATAGCTGTGATAACCGAATGGTCAACCCATGATCTCTAAAGCCATTTTTGTCAAATGCCCAGGTATAATCCAAATTAAACAATTGGAATGGACCTATTCGGAAATTTTCTATGCCCACTAAAGTTTCTGCATACTGACCTTTTCCGGGTACATACAATGCTGATAGCCCCGCCACTAATTTAAATGGAGTCTTATTGATCAGTGGTATTTTGTCGAACACAAACCCATTGAAATGATGTCGTAGATTACACTGTGCATAGTATTTGTCCACACTATATTCGTAGTACGGCAATAAATTAAAACTACTCAAATCCGGGTCAATTGGACTCAATAGTTCATTGCCCATAGGGTGGAAATAATCGCCAAAATAGGTCGGAGACGACCTGAGAGCCG